>NZ_VCDN01000023.1:0-60840 GCF_033949405.1 Xenorhabdus santafensis
AGGTCTGCGCTTCGCAATCCGCGAAGGTGGCCGTACTGTTGGTGCTGGTGTTGTTGCTAAAGTGATCGCATAATTTTTTAATGTGTTCATTTTGGAAGGGCATCGACAGATGCCCTTTTTATACGTTGTTTTAAGACATTGTTTTTAAGGTATTGTTTTTAAGATATTGTCTTAAGTAATCCCCTTAAGATTAAAAGAACAGTTGTCTTAGTAAGAACCTATCTCATCAATGGTTGCTCATTAATAGCAACTTGATAGCAAGATAATTTGCTATTTAGTGACTATTCTTAATTATTGGTGAGATAGGCTCTGATACAACGGATGGGCTTAAATATCATTAAGATAAAAAGTCCTACTGAATTATGGCGCCGAGTCAGATACAATTACAATTATCTTTGGGTTCGGTCTGATTTGTTTTGCTCTTGCGAGGCAAGCTGGCTATCTATTTACATCATAGTTACTTACATATAGTTACAGGTTGGTTTATGAGTGCGAATAGCGATGCTCAAGAAAGCGGGCGTGGTCTTGATATAGCGAAATGGCTAGTGGTAGCAGTGCTGCTGGTGGTTGCTATTGTGGGTAATTATTATTACCGAGAGTATAACCTGCCTCTGCGCGCGATAGCTGTCGTTGCTATTGTTGCCTTTGCAGGAGCAGTTGCATTGTGGACTGCAAAAGGTAAAGCTGCATTAGCTTTTGCCCGCGAAGCCCGCATTGAAATGCGTAAAGTCATTTGGCCAACTCGCCAGGAAGCGTTGCACACAACATTGATTGTTGCGGCTGTAACAGCTGTCATGTCTCTGATTTTGTGGGGATTGGATGGTATTCTGGTGCGTTTAGTTTCATTTATTACAGGCCTGAGGTTTTAAAAAATGTCTGAATCCCCAAAAAAGCGTTGGTATGTCATACAGGCATTTTCTGGGTTTGAAGGTCGTGTTGCTCAATCTCTGCGTGAACATATCAAACTACAAGATATGGAAGAATCTTTCGGTGAAGTGATGGTGCCGACAGAAGAAGTGGTTGAGATCCGCAGTGGCCAGCGCCGCAAAAGCGAACGCAAATTCTTCCCGGGTTATGTCTTAGTACAGATGGTAATGAACGATGATACCTGGCATCTGGTTCGCAACATACCTCGCGTAATGGGTTTTATTGGCGGCACGTCTGACCGCCCAGCACCAATTAGCGATAAAGAAGTTGATGCGATTATGAATCGTCTTCAGCAAGTTGGTGATAAACCACGGCCAAAAACTCTGTTCGAACCAGGCGAAATGGTTCGCGTCAGCGATGGTCCGTTTGCAGACTTTAATGGCATAGTCGAAGAAGTTGACTATGAAAAGAGCCGCTTAAAAGTTTCGGTCTCTATCTTTGGCCGTGCTACACCAGTCGAACTGGATTTCAGTCAGGTAGAGAAATCCTGATTTGATGTTTAAGTAGGCGAGATGCTTGCAGAAGGTGTGAAATTAGAATACAATTTCGCGCCTTTTGTTTTTTATCTAGGCATTATTTAGGTAATGTCAGCTAGGTAAAACTCAGATAAATGTTTTAAGTGGTCTGGTCTTTAAGACGGGGCCTAAGTCGTCAGGGGAGCCTCATTTTTGAGGCGATAATACCCATATAGAGGAAATTTAAATGGCTAAGAAAGTACAAGCCTACGTTAAGCTGCAAGTTGCAGCTGGCATGGCTAACCCAAGCCCACCAGTTGGTCCAGCTCTGGGTCAGCAAGGTGTTAACATCATGGAATTCTGTAAAGCGTTCAATGCTAAAACTGAAAGCATTGAAAAAGGCCTGCCAATTCCAGTTGTTATCACTGTTTATGCAGACCGTTCTTTCACTTTCGTTACCAAAACTCCACCTGCAGCAGTTCTGCTGAAGAAAGCAGCTGGCGTTAAGTCTGGTTCTGGTAAACCAAACAAAGACAAAGTTGGTAAAGTGACCAGCGCTCAGATCCGTGAGATTGCTGAAACTAAAGCTGCGGACATGACTGGTGCTGACGTTGACGCGATGATGCGTTCAATCGAAGGTACTGCTCGTTCCATGGGCCTGGTAGTGGAGGGTTAATCAATGGCTAAACTGACTAAGCGCATGCGCACTATCCGTGAAAAAGTTGATGCAACTAAACAGTATGACATCAACGAAGCCGTTGCTCTGCTGAAAGAACTGGCTACTGCTAAGTTCGTAGAAAGCGTTGACGTAGCTGTTAACCTGGGCATCGATGCTCGTAAATCTGACCAAAACGTTCGTGGTGCAACTGTTCTGCCACACGGTACTGGTCGTTCAGTACGTGTTGCTGTATTTACTCAGGGTGCAAACGCTGAAGCGGCTAAAGCTGCTGGCGCTGAACTGGTAGGTATGGAAGATCTGGCTGAACAGATTAAGAAAGGCGAGATGGATTTCGACGTAGTTATCGCATCTCCAGATGCAATGCGCGTTGTTGGCCAACTGGGCCAAATCCTGGGCCCACGTGGTCTGATGCCAAACCCGAAAGTTGGTACTGTAACTCCTAACGTTGCTGAAGCTGTACAAAACGCTAAAGCAGGTCAGGTTCGTTACCGTAACGACAAGAACGGTATCATCCACACCACTATCGGTAAAGTTGACTTCGACGCTGACAAACTGAAAGAAAACCTGGAAGCTCTGCTGGTTGCGCTGAAAAAAGCAAAACCATCTTCTGCTAAAGGCGTTTACGTTAAGAAAGTTAGCCTGTCTACTACCATGGGTGCAGGTGTAGCGATCGACCAGTCTGGTCTGAACGCAGTAGCTTAATAATTTAAGCTGAATAAAGCTTTACCTGAGCGTCAGATTTGTCTAAAATCTGACGCTTCGAATTTGCCTGATAGTGTGTTCAATGATACACACCCTTTGAAAAATAAGGCCATCGGCAAATCACAAGTTTTCGGTTGGAGCTTGGCCTTATCCAAGCCCCGTCCAAGACCGCAGGCGTAAGTACGTAGAAATTACTTACTTAATATCCTGCGTAGACGGTGACAGAGCCAAATGAAATTTATTTTCTGGATTCTGCTCACCGTGTTTTAGCGCTCAGGCACATCCTGTGCTTTGAGTGAAGTGAGTTCCGGGTTTTCCCGGTTAATCCAGGAGCAAGAAGCTAATGGCACTAAATCTTCAAGACAAACAAGCGATTGTTGCTGAAGTCAGCGAAGTAGCCAAAGGCGCGCTGTCTGCGGTTGTTGCGGATTCTCGTGGCGTTACCGTAGATAAAATGACTGAACTGCGCAAAGCATGCCGTGAAGCTGGCGTTAACGTACGCGTTGTACGTAACACCCTGCTGCGCCGTGCTGTTGAAGGTACCGATTACGAGTGCCTGAAAGAAGCGTTTGTTGGTCCAACCTTGATTGCTTTCTCTTCTGAACATCCGGGCGCAGCAGCTCGTCTGTTCAAAGATTTCGCTAAAGCGAACCCAGCATTCGAGATTAAAGCAGCAGCCTTTGAAGGTGAGTTCATCCCAGGATCTAACATCGATCGCCTGGCGACACTCCCAACTTACGAAGAAGCGATCGCACGCTTGATGGCAACCATGAAAGAAGCCTCTGCAGGCAAACTGGTTCGCACTCTGGCTGCGCTACGCGATCAGAAAGAAGCAGCTTAATTGCTTATTTCCTTCGTTGCTTTTTAACGTATAAACTTTTTCTGAATTTTAGGAACACTTGTTATGTCTATCACTAAAGAACAAATTCTGGACGCAGTTGCAGAAATGTCTGTAATGGACGTTGTTGAACTGATCAGCATGATGGAAGAAAAATTCGGCGTTTCTGCTGCTGCAGCTGTTGCTGTAGTTGGTGGTGCTGCTGAAGCAGTTGAAGAAAAAACTGAATTCGACGTTATCCTGACTGGCGCTGGCGCTAACAAAGTTGCTGTAATCAAAGCAGTACGTGGCGCAACTGGCCTGGGTCTGAAAGAAGCTAAAGACCTGGTTGAAAGCGCACCAGCAGCACTGAAAGAAGGCATCAGCAAAGACGACGCTGAAGCTCTGAAAAAATCTCTGGAAGAAGCTGGTGCTTCTGTTGAGATCAAGTAAGATCAGTCTGAAGTTCGCAGCCTGATACTTTAAGGCTGGCGGCTGGCGATTATTTAATCGCCAGCCTTTTTGCGCTGTAAGGATATTGTTTGCTAAGGTGGTATTCAACACCTTGTTTTAACAGCATTATTCTACAGGCATTAAATCGGGGATTAGTAGCATTTCACACTGTTTAGCTGCTAATTAGCCCAGAATACTCCTTCCTATTGACGACTTAATATACTGCGTTCTCAGCTACGATCCACTCGGATAGCTCGGTAGTCAGGTAACGCAATGAAATGATTTAAGAGTAATAGCAATGAGTATTACGGAAAATAATCTATTTTCTGTTCGAAAAAAATAGTGTTGCCGAGTGCTGTCCTTAAGGGCGGACAGAGTGGGTCACTTATCAGCGAGCTGAGGAACCCTATGGTTTACTCCTATACCGAGAAAAAACGTATTCGTAAGGATTTTGGTAAACGTCCACAAGTTTTGGATGTTCCATATCTTCTTTCTATCCAACTTGACTCGTTCGATAAATTTATCGAGCAAGATCCTGAAGGCCAAAATGGACTTGAAGCGGCCTTCCGTTCTGTGTTCCCAATTCAGAGCTATAGCGGCAGTTCCGAGCTGCAATATGTAAGCTACCGTCTTGGCGAGCCAGTTTTTGATGTTCAAGAGTGTCAGATCCGTGGTGTAACTTACTCCGCGCCACTGCGCGTTAAGCTGCGTCTGGTGGTCTATGAGCGCGAAGCGCCAGAAGGCACAGTCAAAGACATCAAAGAGCAAGAAGTCTACATGGGTGAAATTCCACTCATGACTGGTAACGGAACTTTCGTTATCAACGGTACTGAGCGCGTTATCGTATCTCAGTTACATCGTAGCCCAGGCGTTTTCTTTGACAGCGATAAGGGTAAAACCCATTCATCCGGTAAGGTACTGTATAATGCACGTATCATCCCTTACCGTGGTTCATGGTTGGATTTCGAGTTTGATCCAAAAGATAACTTGTTTGTACGTATCGACCGCCGCCGTAAGCTGCCGGCTTCGATTATTTTGCGTGCAATGGATTACACAACTGAAGACATCCTGAACCTGTTCTTCAACAAAACCATTTTCGAAATTCGCGACAATAAATTGCAGATGACTCTGGTTCCAGAACGTCTGCGTGGCGAGACAGCTTCATTTGATATCGAAGCGAACGGAAAGGTCTATGTTGAAAAAGGCCGCCGTATCACTGCTCGCCATATTCGCCAGCTAGAAAAAGATCAGGTAAATCTCATCGAAGTACCTGTTGAATATATTGCTGGTAAAGTTGTAGCGAAAGATTACATTGACCAGAACACAGGTGAAATTATCTGTGCTGCGAACATGGAACTCTCTTTGGATCTGCTGGCACGTCTGAGCCAGTCTGGTCACAAATCTATCGAGACCCTGTTTACCAATGATCTGGATCACGGTGCATACATCTCCGAAACGCTGCGTGTAGACCCAACTAATGATCGCTTGAGCGCATTGGTTGAAATCTATCGCATGATGCGTCCTGGTGAGCCACCAACACGCGAAGCCGCAGAAAACCTGTTTGAGAACCTGTTCTTCTCTGAAGATCGCTATGATCTGTCTGCGGTTGGTCGTATGAAATTCAACCGTTCACTGGATCGTGACGAAGTTGAAGGTTCCGGTATCCTGAGCAAAGAAGACATCATTGATGTAATGAAAAAGCTCATTGATATCCGTAACGGTAAAGGTGAAGTCGATGATATCGACCACTTGGGCAACCGTCGTATCCGTTCCGTTGGTGAAATGGCTGAAAACCAGTTCCGTGTTGGCCTGGTGCGCGTAGAACGTGCAGTAAAAGAGCGTCTGTCTCTGGGTGATCTGGATACCCTGATGCCACAGGACATGATCAACGCCAAACCAATTTCTGCGGCAGTGAAAGAGTTCTTTGGCTCAAGCCAGCTGTCTCAGTTCATGGATCAGAACAACCCACTGTCTGAAATTACCCACAAACGCCGTATCTCTGCGTTGGGCCCAGGTGGTTTGACCCGTGAACGCGCAGGCTTCGAAGTGCGAGACGTACACCCGACTCACTACGGTCGCGTATGTCCAATCGAAACGCCTGAAGGTCCAAACATCGGTCTGATTAACTCATTGTCCGTTTATGCGCGTACCAATGAGTATGGTTTCCTTGAAACACCTTACCGTTTAGTTCGTGATGGCGTAGTGACTGATGAAATCCACTACCTGTCTGCTATCGAAGAAGGTAACTACGTTATCGCGCAGGCTAACACCGTATTGGATGAAGAAGGCCACTTCGTTGAAGAGCTGGTCACTTGCCGTCATTACGATGAATCCAGCTTGTTCAACCGTGATCAAGTTCAGTACATGGACGTTTCGACACAGCAGATCGTGTCCGTCGGTGCTTCCTTGATCCCATTCCTTGAACACGATGACGCCAACCGTGCATTGATGGGTGCAAACATGCAACGTCAGGCGGTTCCAACATTGCGTGCAGACAAGCCGCTGGTCGGAACAGGTATGGAACGTGCGGTAGCGGTTGACTCCGGTGTAACCTCTGTTGCTAAACGTGGTGGTGTTGTTCAGTATGTCGACGCATCTCGTATCGTTATCAAGGTCAACGAAGATGAAATGTACGCTGGCGAAGCGGGCATTGATATCTATAACCTGACCAAATATACCCGTTCTAACCAGAACACTTGTATCAACCAGATGCCATGTGTTTCTTTGGGCGAACAAGTAGAACACAATGACGTATTGGCTGATGGTCCATCCACCGATTTGGGTGAATTGGCACTGGGTCAGAACATGCGCGTGGCATTCATGCCATGGAATGGTTATAACTTCGAAGACTCCATCCTCGTATCTGAGCGTGTTGTTCAGGAAGACCGTTTCACCACTATTCACATTCAAGAACTGGCTTGTGTGTCCCGTGACACCAAACTGGGGCCTGAAGAGATCACTGCTGACATCCCTAACGTGGGTGAAGCAGCGCTGTCTAAACTGGACGAATCCGGTATCGTTTATATCGGTGCGGAAGTGAAAGGTGGCGATATTCTGGTTGGTAAAGTGACACCAAAAGGTGAAACTCAATTAACACCAGAAGAAAAACTGCTGCGTGCGATCTTCGGTGAGAAAGCGTCTGATGTTAAAGACTCTTCTCTGCGCGTACCAAACGGTGTTTCTGGTACCGTTATCGACGTACAGGTCTTTACCCGTGATGGCGTAGAAAAAGACAAACGCGCGCTGGAAATCGAAGAAATGCAACTGCGTCAGGCGAAAAAAGACCTGACAGAAGAACTGCAAATTTTCGAAGCTGGCCTGTTTGCCCGTATTCACTCCGTACTGGTTGCTGGCGGCATTGAAGCTGAAAAACTCAGCAAACTGCCTCGTGAGCGTTGGTTGGAGCTGGGCCTGGCTGATGAAGAAAAACAAAATCAGCTGGAGCAGTTGGCAGAACAGTATGACGAACTGAAAACAGAGTTCGAGAAAAAACTGGATGCCAAACGTCGTAAGATCACACAGGGCGATGATTTGGCACCTGGCGTGCTGAAAATTGTCAAAGTGTATCTGGCTGTGAAACGTCAGATCCAGCCTGGTGACAAGATGGCAGGTCGTCACGGTAACAAGGGTGTTATCTCCAAAATCAACCCGGTCGAAGACATGCCTTACGATGAAAACGGGACTCCTGTCGACATCGTACTGAACCCGCTGGGCGTACCATCACGTATGAACATCGGTCAGATCTTGGAAACTCACTTGGGTATGGCGGCAAAAGGGATTGGTGACAAAATCAATGCTATGCTGAAACAGCAGCAAGAAGTTGCCAAACTGCGTGAATTTATCCAGAAAGCTTACGATCTGGGTGATGACACTCGCCAGCAAGTGGATCTGAACACTTTCACTGACGATGAAGTGATGCGTCTGGCAGAAAACCTGAAAAAAGGTATGCCAATCGCGACACCAGTCTTTGATGGTGCGAAAGAAACCGAAATCAAAGAACTGCTGAAACTGGGTGGCTTGCCGACTTCTGGTCAGATCACACTGTTTGATGGCCGTACTGGTGAACAATTCGAGCGTCAAGTAACCGTTGGTTACATGTACATGCTGAAATTGAACCACTTGGTTGATGACAAGATGCACGCCCGTTCTACCGGTTCTTACAGCCTGGTTACTCAGCAGCCGCTGGGTGGTAAGGCTCAGTTCGGTGGTCAGCGCTTCGGTGAGATGGAAGTGTGGGCATTGGAGGCATACGGTGCTGCGTATACCCTGCAAGAAATGCTCACCGTTAAATCCGACGATGTTAACGGTCGTACCAAGATGTATAAAAACATCGTGGATGGTAACCACCAGATGGAACCAGGCATGCCGGAATCTTTCAACGTATTGCTGAAAGAAATCCGCTCGCTGGGTATCAACATCGAGCTGGAAGACGAATAAATCGTTTTCCCGCTGGTACTGTCCGGCATGAAAATGTCGGGCAGCTTACCAGCCAGTGGTTGCACTGGTCCCAGTGGTTATACTGGTTATAGAGGGGAGCGGCATGGGCCGCTCACCTAACAGGTCTAACTCCGACAGGAGCCATTTCGTGAAAGACTTATTGAAGTTTCTGAAAGCCCAAACTAAGACCGAAGAGTTTGATGCGATCAAAATTGCTCTGGCCTCTCCAGATATGATCCGTTCGTGGTCATTCGGGGAAGTAAAAAAGCCGGAAACCATTAACTACCGTACGTTCAAGCCTGAGCGTGACGGTCTTTTCTGTGCGCGTATTTTCGGGCCAGTAAAAGATTACGAATGCTTGTGTGGTAAATACAAGCGTTTAAAACACCGTGGTGTGATTTGTGAGAAGTGTGGCGTTGAAGTAACCCAGACTAAAGTTCGTCGTGAACGTATGGGGCACATCGAGCTGGCATCTCCTACCGCTCACATCTGGTTCCTGAAATCTTTGCCATCCCGCATCGGTTTGCTGCTGGACATGCCTCTGCGTGACATTGAGCGTGTACTGTACTTTGAATCCTATGTGGTTGTTGAAGGCGGCATGACCAGCCTTGAGCGTAGCCAAATCCTGACTGAAGAGCAGTATCTGGATGCGCTGGAAGAATTCGGTGACGAATTTGACGCAAAAATGGGCGCAGAAGCGATCCAGGCCTTGCTGAAAAATATGGATCTGGAAAACGAATGTGAAACTTTGCGTGAAGAGTTGAATGAAACTAACTCAGAAACCAAGCGCAAGAAGCTGACCAAGCGTATTAAATTGCTGGAAGCTTTCATTCAGTCTGGTAACAAGCCAGAGTGGATGGTTCTGACCGTTCTGCCAGTTCTGCCACCAGACCTGCGTCCATTGGTTCCATTGGATGGTGGTCGTTTTGCAACTTCAGACTTGAACGATTTGTATCGTCGCGTTATCAACCGTAACAATCGTCTGAAACGCCTGCTGGATCTGGCTGCGCCAGATATCATCGTACGTAACGAAAAACGTATGTTGCAGGAAGCGGTTGATGCGTTGTTGGATAACGGCCGTCGCGGTCGTGCAATTACCGGTTCCAATAAACGTCCTCTGAAATCCTTGGCAGACATGATCAAGGGTAAACAAGGTCGTTTCCGTCAGAACCTGCTGGGTAAACGTGTTGACTACTCCGGCCGTTCTGTAATTACCGTAGGTCCATACCTGCGTCTGCATCAGTGTGGTCTTCCTAAGAAGATGGCACTGGAGCTGTTCAAGCCATTCATTTACGGCAAGCTGGAACTGCGTGGTCTGGCGACTACCATCAAAGCAGCCAAGAAAATGGTTGAGCGTGAAGAATCAGTCGTATGGGATATCCTGGATGAAGTAATCCGTGAGCACCCGGTTCTGCTGAACCGTGCACCAACTCTTCACCGTTTGGGTATTCAGGCATTCGAACCTGTTCTGATCGAAGGTAAAGCTATTCAGTTGCACCCATTGGTGTGTGCGGCATATAACGCCGACTTCGATGGTGACCAGATGGCTGTTCACGTACCGCTGACGCTGGAAGCCCAGCTGGAAGCTCGTGCGTTGATGATGTCTACCAACAACATCCTGTCTCCAGCGAGCGGTGAACCAATCATCGTTCCATCTCAGGACGTTGTATTGGGTCTGTACTACATGACTCGTGACTGTGTTAACGCGAAAGGCGAAGGCATGGTTCTGAGCGGGCCTAAAGAAGCAGAGCGTGTTTATCGCGCAGGTCTGGCTTCTCTGCACGCTCGCGTTAAAGTTCGTATCACTGAAGAAGTGAGAGATGGCGAAGGTAATGTCACTGTTAATACAGGTTTGGTTGATACCACTGTAGGCCGTGCCATCCTGTGGATGATCGTACCAAGAGGTCTGCCATACTCACTGATTAACCAGGCGCTGGGTAAAAAAGCAATCTCCAAAATGCTGAATACCTGTTATCGCGTACTGGGTCTGAAACCAACTGTTATCTTAGCTGACCAGACCATGTATACCGGTTTTGCTTACGCTGCCCGTTCAGGGGTATCCGTAGGTATCGACGACATGGTAATTCCTGAGAAGAAAGAAGGCATCATCGCGGAAGCGGAAGCGGAAGTGGCCGAAATTCAGGAACAGTTCCAGTCAGGTCTGGTAACTGCTGGCGAACGCTATAACAAAGTTATCGATATCTGGGCTGCGGCGAACGAACGTGTTGCTAAAGCGATGATGGAAAACCTGTCTACTGAAACTGTTATTAACCGTAACGGTGAAGAAGAACAGCAAGTTTCTTTCAACAACATCTTTATGATGGCGGACTCCGGTGCTCGTGGTTCTGCTGCTCAGATCCGTCAGTTGGCGGGTATGCGTGGTCTGATGGCGACTCCAGACGGTTCGATCATCGAAACCCCAATCACAGCGAACTTCCGTGAAGGTCTGAACGTACTCCAGTACTTCATCTCAACCCACGGTGCTCGTAAAGGTCTTGCGGATACCGCATTGAAAACGGCAAACTCCGGTTACCTGACCCGTCGTCTGGTTGACGTTGCCCAAGACTTGGTTGTGACTGAAGATGACTGTGGTACTCACGACGGTATCCTGATGACTCCGGTTATCGAAGGTGGAGACGTTAAAGAGCCACTGCGTGAGCGCGTACTGGGTCGTGTAACTGCTGAAGATGTTCTGAAGCCAGGTACAGCGGACATTCTGGTTTCACGTAACACTCTGCTGAACGAAAAATGGTGTGATCTGTTAGAAGAAAACTCCGTCGACAGCGTGAAAGTACGTTCCGTAGTAAGTTGTGAAACTGACTTCGGTGTTTGTGCTAAGTGTTATGGTCGTGACCTTGCTCGTGGTCATATCATCAACAAAGGTGAAGCTGTTGGTGTTATCGCGGCACAGTCAATCGGTGAGCCGGGTACACAGCTGACGATGCGTACGTTCCACATCGGTGGTGCGGCATCTCGTGCGGCAGCAGAATCCAGCATTCAGGTACGTAACAAAGGTCAGTTGAAACTGTCCAACGCGAAATTCGTTACAAACTCAGCGGGTAAACTGGTTATTACTTCCCGTAATACCGAATTGCGCCTGATTGACGATTTCGGTCGTACCAAAGAAAGCTATAAAGTGCCTTACGGCTCGGTATTGTCGAAAGGTGATGGTGAAGCAGTTACTGGCGGTGAAACCGTTGCGAACTGGGATCCACATACCATGCCAGTCGTGAGTGAAGTCTCCGGTATTATTCAGTTCTATGACATGGTTGATGGCCAGACCATTACTCGTCAGACGGACGAATTGACTGGTTTGTCTTCACTGGTGGTTCTGGACAGCGCGGAGCGTACTGGTAGCGGTAAAGACCTGCGTCCAGCACTGCGTATCGTTGATGCCCAAGGCAATGACGTCCTGATCCCAGGAACGGATATGCCTGCCCAGTACTTCCTGCCGGGTAAAGCCATTGTTCAGTTGGAAGATGGTGTTTCTATCTCCGCGGGTGACACGTTGGCACGTATTCCTCAGGAATCTGGCGGTACTAAAGATATCACCGGTGGTCTGCCACGCGTTGCAGACCTGTTCGAAGCTCGCCGTCCGAAAGAGCCTGCTATCCTGGCAGAAATCAGCGGTATCGTTTCCTTCGGTAAAGAAACCAAAGGTAAACGCCGTCTGGTAATCAGCCCACTGGATGGTGGTGATGCTTACGAAGAGATGATCCCTAAATGGCGTCAGCTCAACGTGTTCGAAGGTGAGGTTGTTGAACGTGGTGACGTGATCTCCGATGGCCCAGAATCTCCACATGATATTCTGCGTCTGCGTGGTGTTCACGCGGTAGCCCGTTACATTACCAACGAAGTACAGGAAGTTTACCGTCTGCAAGGCGTTAAGATTAACGATAAACACATCGAAGTTATCGTTCGTCAGATGCTGCGTAAAGCGACTATCGCGAACGCCGGTAGCTCCGAATTCCTCGAAGGCGAGCAGGTTGAATACGCGCGTGTTAAAGTCGCGAACCGTAAGCTGGAGTTGGATGGTAAAGTACCAGCGACTTTCCACCGTGACCTGCTGGGTATCACCAAGGCATCACTGGCAACAGAATCCTTCATCTCTGCGGCGTCGTTCCAGGAAACAACTCGCGTACTGACTGAAGCGGCTGTTGCAGGTAAACGTGATGAATTGCGTGGCCTGAAAGAGAACGTTATTGTTGGTCGTCTGATCCCTGCGGGTACAGGTTATGCTTACCATCAGGATCGCATCCGCCGTCGTCACGAAAATGAAGTGGTTGAAGCACCACAAGTTAGCGTTGATGAAGCGACTGCAAACCTTGCTGAGTTGTTGAATGCTGGTTTCGGTAGCAGCAGCGATAATGAATAAGACTGAGATGAGTAGCATTCCGTATTACGGATAGCTAATCGTGGAATGCCCTCTCTTCGGAGAGGGCATTTTTTTTGGATGGAACATTAAAATGAGCCGAATCCTTTATATTATTGCAATGGCCTTCTTAGCATTTTTATCGTGTTTCTCTAATCCCGCTTTAGCGAAGTATCAGCACTCGTCAAATTATCGTTACATGGAGCTGCTCAGGAATAGTGAAATTTATGCGTGGGTTGACGGGCATGTTATTGAAGCCGGGAAATTTCAAAAAGGGCAGAGCCTGAAGGTCATTGAGAAAACTGGTAAGGAGGATAATTATTACGAGTTTCATTTTGGCAACGGGACGGGCTTCATCGCTAAAGAACAGCTAAAGGAAATCAATCGTGCCTCATTTCCCGCAGATCCCTTTCAGGATCTCCATAAGAAGCCGACTCAAAATTTGGTAATTTTAAAGCCAACTAAGATTTACAGCATACCCGATGCTAATAGTAGAACAGTTGCGATTCTGGCGGAAAATATCCGTTATCCGATCTTAGGCAAATTACAAGACACAGCACATCATACTTGGTATGAAATTAATTTAGGGGATAGATTGGGGTATATCCGCGATCAGGACGCTGAATTGGATAATGGCATACCCGTATTGACTTATCACCATATTCTTAATGATAAAGATAATAAACGTTTTCGCCATACATCAACAACAACCTCTTTGTCAGCTTTTCGTAAGCAAATGGAATATTTGAAACAGGCAGGTTATACCACAATTTCACTCTATGAATTGGAAGGTTATCTCAATAGCACAATCAATTTGCCTGCAAAAGTAGTTGGCCTGACATTTGATGATGGATTGAAATCTGTCTATCGTTATGCCTACCCTATATTGAAAGAGAACAGTCAAAAAGCGACTTTTTTTATTATTTCATCTCGGATTAAACGCTACCCGCAGAAATGGAATCCTGATAATTTGCAATTTACCAGCCTTTCTGAATTGTACGCCATGCAGAAAGTTTTTGATTTCCAATCTCATACTCATTTTCTACATCGTTTAGGTAAAAATAAACGGCCTATACTATTTAGCCGGGTATTTAATACTATTTTATATGATTTCGAACGATCAAGGCGTGGTTTATCGCAATTTAATCCGCATGTACTTTATCTCGCTTATCCTTTTGGCGGATATAATCTAAAAGCAATGAAAGCCGCTAAGCAGGCAGGGTTTCATCTGGCTGTGACTACGATACAAGGTAAAGTTAAATTGGGGGATAATCCTTTTTCGTTGAAGCGATTATATATATTACGGACAGATCCGATTGAAAAGATGGCGAAAATACTTTCTAATAGGCCAGAAACAACGCCTGTGCTGGCGATTGCCAATAAAAATTAATATGAAAACTTGTTTTCCAAATTTAATGGAAAAGAAAATTAATCCAAACATATTTTTTATGAGGTGAGGGAATGGATTTCTTGAGGGAAGTAATATCTATAATTCATTTTATGATTACGTGCATTTTGGAAATGCTAGGGCGTTTATTCATAAAGATGCTAAAGGAAATTTTAAAAGAGATATTTAATTTTTTAGTTATTGTGGCTATTTTTTCTTTACTTATTGCTTATGGATTAAAAGGATTTGGTATATTGTTGCTTGCGGGGGTAGCTTATTGTTCTTATAAGTTCAGAAAGGAAATAAAACGCTATCTGGAAAACAAGAAAGTGTTTGATTATTTTAAATCAAAACGATGGTGGTAATTCAATTCAATAAGTGAAGAAAACCAGTGTTGTCTCATGATAATAATTTATCCAGAAAGGTATGTTTTTTTGTTAATACAGTTAAACTGATTCTATCAAACTAAGCTCGGTTGCGTCATTGATTCATGGTTATCAATGGTATAAATATTAAGTATGAAAAAGAAAATTATTGTTTTTTTTATGAATAGGATGGAGGGGTTAGGTGAGTACGCAATGAGCTTTAGTATTCTCCTTTTTATATTTTTATTTATCTTTTTTAGAAACGATAATTCTTTTTGGCATTATAGCTTGCTGATTTTTGCCTTATTCCTGCTTGGAATGCTTTTTTACTTTTCTGCGAAATTTATCAGGAACTATTTAATAAAAAAAGGGATTATAGATTACTAGTGTTTTTCTTCTATAACCCCTTCATAAATTTAACGGGCTTTATCTTTTATCATTTTGATAAAAGTTTCCCTTGCTGTCGGTGAGCCGAGGCGTTCAGCTTCATCCAACAATTTCAATGCCTTATCAATATCACCACTGCTAATGGCTTTTTTGATAGCTTCATTGAAGTACTGCTCGGTATCGTTTAATACAGGTTTTTTAGCTGCTGTAGTAGATGGCGAGAGAGTCGCTGGGGTTGTTTTTGTCGGTAGTATTGCTGCTGCTGGTTCAGCATCGTTAGCAGAGCCGACAGTGACGGGTTGCTGTACTGGGGCAGAAGATTGTGCTGGTGTGGCAAATATCTGGCCTATCAAGATATTGCCTGCATCACGCTCTGATTTTACCTTCAGCGTCAGTGTGCCTGTTTCGGTATGGCGAGCGACTGGATCCGGAATATTGGGAACAGCATTACCCACTCCTTGAGCATAAGCTTTCGCTGGGTCAACCATTTGTGTAGAGGCGTTCAAATCGGCACGCGTGGTATAAACCAACAAATAGATTTTTTGCTGCCCCAATGCGGGAGTCAGTTTTAAGACGCCTTCAAGTCTATCAGCAGACATAATGCCTGGTTTCTGATAGCCAAAATAGCGGCTTGGGTAAAAGGCTGCGGGGCGAAGCTGCTCATCAAGCACTACGACATTAGGTGCATATACCTGCTTATCCTTTATCAAACTAGTTAGCGTGATTTCTAGTGAACCTTGATTAGCGGGCAAGGAAAAAGCCGCAATGGGGCTATGGATGTCTCCGCTATTAAGCCGCTGTGACATACCATTAAGTGTAATCGTTTGGGTGGCATAGGTATTAATGGGTTGCCACTGTAATGCTTGCAAGGTTGACTGAGATAGAACCGGTGCCACAGAGGATACTGTATCAGGCTGCAACCCCTCTGATGTGGCATAGCTCACAGCAGGCAATGTATTGCAAAGCAGGGCACCGAGGCAGAGTGAAAGCAATTTTGTTTTCATTACCACCAAGCCTCAAATTGTGCACCAAACGTAAATTCATCGCTTTTACCACGGCTGAATTGATGTGCCGCTATATCACGATAAGCCACGCCGTCGGCATAACCCCATTTTTCATTCCATTTTGCATAAGTAGCAAATACACGAATGGCTGGGCGAGACCAGATACTATCACCGGCTTGCCACTGCTGGGCTAGTGTGATTTTGTATTGATTGTTGTTTGCTTTGGTGCGTTGGGATTTCACATTATCGTAGCCTACTTCCATCAAGGTACTCATGATTGGAGTCCACTTATACATTGGACGAACCCCTACGGTGTACCATGTACTGCCATTGTTATTGTCGCGGTTAATGTCCTGATACATGGCGACATACATAAGATCCCATTTATTCGAGAGATTGATTGCACCGTGATTCAGAATACGCAGCATATGCCCGTCATTATTGATGTTCGCGCCTTCTACACGCCCATTATTACTCGAAGTCATTGCGTCAGTGGCATACTGTACGACAAACTTGTTGAATCCCCCTGACAGGCTTTGGGTATGTTCAGTAGTCAGCATTACGCCATCTTTGGATGCATTTTTGTCAAGCTGATATCCTTTGCGAGCATTAGCGCGCCCATAATCGATACCAAATTCTAGGGTTCCCCCAGCATTGACAGGCAAATTGGCCAGACGTATATCGAAAACATCATTTGAGGTTGGGATTTCTTTATGCTCACCAGCAATCCAGCCATATGAACCACCAGATTCGGTATTGCGGGTTACTGCGAGGGACAATTTACCAAAGCCCAGATCGATATTTTCCAAACCTGCACCGGGGCCGGAAATATCCCAGTAATAGAAGTCGATCATATGTACATCGTGTCGCTGATAGAAGCGCTTACCCGCCCACAGTTTCGAACCGGGCAACCAATCAATAATATTGTCTGCTGTTACGTTAACTTCACGAACTCCCGGTTTGGTATCTTCCCAGTCTTTCTGCTGAGATACAGAGTAGGCTAAGTTTGTATCAAAATAGAAACGTTTGTTACCCTCTTTCCATAGTTCTTGTCCCAGCTTAAGTTCTGCATAGGTTTCGCACTCGTTGCCGAGACGATATTTACTCTGAGCTCCTGTCGCTTGGGCGCATTTCTGTTCGCCGCCACTTCCTGTCCAGCCGATACCTGAACGAGCGTAACCGTGGAAATCTACCGCGGCAGCTTGCATAGATAATAAACTGGTGAGCGCGACCAATGAGAGAGGTAATATGCGCATGATGATTCTCCTGTTATTTTTATGTCTGCGGATCGACTAGACTCCGGGTTCTTTATGTAAACGTTGACATGCGGTTCCATCTTCTCGGAAAAGATGGCACCGGTGGGGAGCTAACCCGATAGTGAAGTTCACCCCTTCTTCCACGAGAACAATATCAGGCTGGCGGTAAACTAGGTTTTGGTGAATGGATGGAATGCGGATATGGATTTGGGTTTCATTGCCCAGTTGTTCCACTATCTGTACTGTGCCTTCTAACGTAACATCGGCGATATCATTAGGTAAAAGGTGTTCAGGGCGAATCCCTAAAGACACGTTACAACCAACTGTAAGCCCCTTGCTGTCCACTGGCAACCAAATAGATTGGCCATTAGGGAGAATAATTTGGACTTGCTCGACAGCAATCGCAGAAACTTTAACGGGCAGGAAATTCATTTTCGGCGAACCGATAAAACCTGCGACAAAGCGGTTGGCAGGATAGTGATAAATTTCAAGCGGTTTACCAACTTGAGCAATATCCCCGCTATCCAGCACGACAATCTTATCTGCCAGTGTCATCGCCTCAGTTTGATCATGGGTAACATAGATCATCGTTCGTTGCAGGCGTTTATGCAGACGTGAAATCTCAATGCGCATCTGAACACGCAACGCAGCATCAAGATTGGAAAGAGGCTCATCCAGTAGAAAGATATTGGGTTCAGCAACCAAGGTTCGGCCAATCGCCACTCGTTGGCGTTGCCCGCCAGACAGCGCCTTGGGACGGCGATTCAGTAAATGGGCGAGTTGTAGGGTTTCAGCAACCTGTTGGACACGTTTCTGAATCTCACTTTTTTTGATTCCGGCCAATTTCATACCGAACGACATATTATCTGCAACAGATAAATGGGGATATAGCGCATAAGATTGAAAAACCATGCCGACACTGCGCTTGGCGGGGGGAACTTCATTCACACGTTTTCCTGCAATTAATAAATCACCGGACGTGATGTCTTCTAATCCTGCGATCATCCTGAGTAACGTTGACTTACCACATCCGGATGGGCCGACAAATACGACAAACTCTCCCTCTTGAATCTCGAGATTTATATCTTTGGAGATAACAGTTTCACCATATGATTTAGATACATTGCGGAATGTGACGCTGGACATGTGTTCCCTCCCTCGGATTTGCCTCTTCAGATTTTCTACCCGCTTCCTGTTCGTACGTTTGTCTAACTTGTCAATTTAGTACGTTAACTTTTCAGCTTTATTGCAATAAGAAACTGAGTGAAAAACTGATGGCAGGATTGTGTAAAAAATAACAGGTATCAGAATCCTCCATCCCAAAGTTTTTTGTGGGGGAGGAATAAGGATGATGAGATTAGTGAGATTGAATGATTGATACGTAAATTGTCGGAAAAGGTGTGATTGATATCTCAAAAAATGATGCTTTATAAAGGATAACATTCTGATTTTAATTATTTTTGCAAGCTGGCTCACATTCATATTAGTTGAGGCGTAGAGGCAAGGATGATGAGTCTTTTATTCATTAATAGCACACTGAGAGCCATTTTTTGATTATGCGATGTAGAAAGAAATTAGTCGTGAATAAATGATTTAATAATTAATGAATTAGCAATAAAGAAACTCATCCTGAACTGATAAATATAAACAAGGGCGGAATGATGGCTAAAAAAATCTCGAAAGTGGGTATCCACACTCTGATGCTTTCTGTTTTGGCAACATGGGGGGTGTCTACTCCTGTATTTGCGAAACCAGAAGAAGGCAAGCTGGTTATTTGGATTAATGGTGATAAGGGTTACAACGGGCTGGCACAGGTCGGTGATAAATTCGCAAAAGAGACCGGAATTCCTGTCGTTGTTGAACATCCTGACAAGCTGGAAGAAAAATATACCCAGATAGCGGCCAGTGGAGATGGGCCAGATATCATTTTCTGGGCACATGATCGCTTTGGTGGTTATGCTCAATCGGGGTTAGTAACTGAAATTACACCCGAACAATCCTTCATTGATAAATTGTTCCCCTTTACATGGGATGCAGTCCGTTATGATGGCAAATTAATGGGTTATCCGGTTGCGGTTGAAGCGCTTTCTCTTATCTACAATAAAGATTTAATTAAATCTCCTCCCAAAACCTGGGAAGAAATCCCCGCATTGGATGATGAGCTTAAGAAGCAAAATAAAAGCGCAATTATGTTTAACTTGCAGGAACCTTATTTTACCTGGCCACTAATCGCCGCGGACGGCGGGTATGCATTCAAAGCAGTAAACGGAACCTATGATGTTAAAAACAGTGGCGTAAATAATGCAGGTTCTAAAGCTGGCATGCAGTTCTTGGTTAATTTAATAAAAAATAAACATATTAGTGCGGATATTGATTATTCCATCGCTGAAGCGGCTTTCAATAAAGGTAATGCGGCGATGACAATCAATGGCCCGTGGGCTTGGTCAAATATAGATAAAAGTAAGATTAATTATGGTGTTACTTTGCTACCAACCTTTAAGGGGAAACCATCTAAACCGTTTGTTGGCATTTTGACTGCGGGCATTAATGCAGCCAGCCCCAATAAGGAATTGGCGAAGGAATTTTTGGAAAACTATCTGCTGACCAATGAAGGATTGGCGATGGTGGATAAGGATAAGCCATTGGGAGCGGTAGCCTTAAAGTCTTATCAGACGATTCTTGAAAAAGATCCTCGTATTGCTGCCACAATGGAAAACGCCCAAAAGGGTGAGATTATGCCGAATATTTCACAAATGAGTAGTTTCTGGTACGCGATGCGCAGTGCTGTTCTCAACGTGATGAGCGGTCGCCAAACCGTAGATGCGGCACTTAATGATGCAGAAGCGAGAATAACAAAGTAAATGTAAGGCTCCTGCATTGTAAGGAGCCTTATACCCGTCGTCTTTTAAGTTTCTGCTTTGTTGGCTGCACCGCAATTCGAAATCCATAGGGTAGAGCACCTATTCCAGTAGGTGGTTAGTTTCGAGGTTTAATTACCGGAATGTCATTACCGGGAGAATTTAATTGTTGGGAAAGTTCGATTACTGAAAAAATTTGATTACTGAAAAATAGTAACAGGAAGTGCAAGATGTCAGCGACATTAGAAAAAAAAATATGGTGGCAGCATTCTGCCCTGAAATGGTTTGCTATAGGTTTATGTCTGCTTTTTACTGGTTATTTGGTTGTATTAATGTATGCACGGGGCGAATACCTGTTTGCGATGCTGACATTGGTATTACTGGGAAGTGGCATCTATGTTTTTTCTAATCGCAGGGCTTATGTCTGGCGCTATACCTATCCGGGAATTGCAGGAATAGGGCTGTTTATTCTGTTTCCGCTTATTTGCACGATAGCCATTGCTTTTACAAATTACAGTAGTTCCAATCAATTAACATTTGAACGAGCTCAAACTGTGTTAATGAGCCGCCAATATCAAGCAGGGCAACCATTTAATTTCAAACTGTATCCTGTATCAGATGATAGTTGGGTACTGGCATTCAACATTCCTGACAGCACACAATTACTCGTGTCAGCACCTTTTTCATTTTCTGATCTTGATAGAGAAGAAGTGAATCTTAATCTACATGAGCAAGAAGATGATTTTGTCAGCAATGCTGCGACACTACGTACCATTACTCAAAACCGGCAAAAACTAGGTGTGCTGGTAGCCGTTCTTCCCGATGGCGGCCAATTGCGAATGAGTTCTCTGCGTCAGTTCTCGGCTATACATCCTCTTTATGCCCTTGGGGAAGATGGGACGACATTGACGAATAAACAAACTGGCATACAGTACCGCCCGAATATGGATACGGGGTTCTATCAATCCATTAAGGCGGATGGAGAATGGGATAAAGAGACACTAAGTCCAGGGTTCACCGTTTCTATTGGCTGGAAAAACTTTTTGCGGGTTATACAGGATGAAGGTATCCAGAAACCTTTTTTATCCATTTTTGTCTGGACTGTGGTTTTCTCTTTGCTCACGGTAATATTAACCGCAGCATTGGGCATGATCCTTGCCTGCATCATGCAATGGGAAGCACTTAAGGGACGGGCAATTTACCGTGTGTTGCTTATTTTGCCTTATGCTGTTCCTTCCTTTATCTCTATCTTGATTTTTAAGGGATTGTTTAATCAAAGTTTTGGTGAAATTAATTTGGTGCTTAATGGGCTGTTTGGCCTGAAGCCGGATTGGTTCACTGATCCCACATTAGCCAGAACTATGTTGATAGTTGTAAATACATGGCTGGGCTATCCCTATATGATGATCCTTTGCATGGGGTTATTAAAGGCAATCCCTAATGATCTTTATGAGGCGTCTGCACTTGATGGGGCTGGAACCTGGCAGAACTTTAGCAAAATTACCTTTCCATTACTGATAAAGCCTTTGACTCCGCTGCTGATAGCCAGTTTTGCTTTTAATTTTAATAACTTCGTTCTTATTCAGTTACTAACCAACGGCAGGCCAGATCATATTGGGACAACAACACCGGCAGGTTATACCGATCTATTGGTGAGCTATACCTACCGCATTGCGTTTGAAGGTGGTGGGGGGCAAGACTTTGGTTTGGCAGCCGCCATTGCGACACTTATTTTCCTGCTGGTGGGAGCATTGGCAATCATCAACTTAAAAACCACTCGCATTAAATTTGATTGAGGAGAAAAAGAATATGGCGATGGTGCAACCTAAGTCGCAACGTTGGCGGGTGTGGCTCACACATATCCTAATGTTGTCTTTTATTGCCCTGATCTTGTTTCCTCTGCTGATGGTGATTGCTATTTCTTTACGGCCGGGAAATTTTGCAACAGGTAGCCTCATTCCAGACACCATTTCATGGGAACATTGGAAACTAGCATTTGGCTATAGTGTCGAAACTCCTGATGGGCAAGTCATACCGCCACCATTTCCGGTCATACAATGGCTGTGGAATTCGGTAAAAATTGCCCTTATAACCGCAACTGGAATCGTGGCACTTTCGACGACGTGTGCTTATGCATTTGCCCGGATGCGTTTTCGTGGCAAGAGCGCGTTACTTAAAAGCATGCTAATTTTTCAGATGTTTCCTGCGGTACTTTCGTTGGTGGCTCTGTATGCCTTGTTTGATCGGCTAGGAGAATATATTCCCTTTTTGGGTCTTAATACCCACGGAGGCGTAATTTTTGCTTACATGGGAGGGATCGCCCTGCATGTGTGGACGATTAAAGGTTATTTTGAAACGATAGACCGCTCGTTAGAAGAAGCTGCGATGCTGGATGGTGCCACATCGTGGCAAGTTTTCCGTTTAATATTACTGCCGCTTTCTGTACCAATATTGGCCGTTGTGTTTATCTTGTCTTTTATTGGGGTTATTACAGAAGTACCTGTCGCATCCCTATTATTGAGAGATGTGGATAATTACACGCTGGCAGTAGGAATGCAGCAATACCTTCATCCGCAAAATTATCTCTGGGGCGACTTCGCTGCTGCTGCCGTACTTTCCGCAATTCCCATTACTGTCGTCTTCTTATTTGCCCAACGTTGGTTGGTTGGTGGATTGACTTCAGGCGGTGTGAAAGGTTGAGGTTTGATAAATTTCGCATTGGTTTTCTTTTCAAGAATGACTTTTATATCCAGAAATTAGGGTCATATCCAGAATGAACCACCAGCGATATTGTTTTCTCGCAGGTGGTTCGTAGGAGGATATGATTTATTTCCGATATTCGTTTACTGTTTGCAGTAGTTGATTGATATGTTCATCCGCAAATATAGTCTCTAATGTTGCAGTGAGTTTGCGCCGCCAGTTGGGATATTCCGTTGTAGTACCCGGAATGTTGACAGGACTTGCCATATCCAGCCAGTCTTCGGGTTGCAGCCCTAATAAGGCACAATTGCTGTGAGCTATGTATCGGTGTATGCCTTGGTTGATAGGGGCTGACATCGGCAACTCGTTTTCTGTTTGTAATGCTTTTTGTCGTATCGCGTTTTGCGATGTCGATTGCTGTAAGGTCGTTTGTTGTGGTGGATGCAAATTATCTTCTGTAGACATGATTGCTGGTTCTGATAGATAGCCGTATTGATTTAAGCTTGCCAATAATGCCTGCTTACAACGTTTACGCTCAGTATATAGCTCAGTAAGAAGTGCCTTATCAGGGTATAAACCAATGCTTTCACCTAATGTCAAATCACCTTTCTGCCAGAATCCACGCAAGGTGGGCAAATCATGAGTAGTAATTGTTGCCATCGCTTGCACAGGATATTCGTCGGGAGAACGATATTCCCCTTTATCATTGCGTTCAAAATAAAACACCTTATAGGAATAAACCCCTTGTATCCGTAACTTATCTACAATTTCTTCCGGAACAATTCCTAAATCTTCGCCAATTACCAGACAATGATTGCGTTGGCTTTCCAGTGCCAGTATGGCCAGCAAATCATCAACCGGATAGTAAACATAAACACCTTTATCGGCGGTTTCTCCTTGTGGTATCCACCACAATCGCAAGAGTGACATGACATGATCGATGCGTAGTGCACCGCAGTGGCGCATATTACTGCGCAGTAATTCAATGAAAGGCTGGTAAGCTTGAGCTTTTAATACATGGGGATTCATTGGTGGAAGCCCCCAATTTTGCCCCTTTGGCCCCAGAATATCGGGTGGAGCACCTACGGATGCCTTGGTGCAATAAATATTCCTGTTACACCATGTTTCTGAACCACCTTGTGCCACACCTACAGCGAGATCACGATAAATCCCGATAGGCATATGATTGGCTTGGCTGATGGAAAAGCATTCGGCAAGTTGAGTATCGGCCAGCCATTGTAACCAAAGGAAAAACTCTACTTCCTCTGAATGAGCATGGCAGAATGCTTTAACTGCCTCACTTTCCGGTTCACGGTATTCTTCCGGCCATACCGGCCAGCCCCAATAAATACTATTTTCTCCATGCAGTTTATGGTGAAGTGCATCATAAGCTGCCTGAAAGTAAAGGGTTGTGCCGCCTTTGAGTACAAACTGCTGAAAGTGGATTTGTTGTGGATCAGTTTCCAAACGGCTTTTAAAGTGTGGATAGGCCAAACGTAATGCGGACATCTTGAGCGCCATTACTGTAGAATAATCAACCCATTCTGTTTGGCGGGCTTGCTGGAGCTTAAGCTGTGTTTCGGGTAACTGCCACCATGCTTGTGAGTCGGCACTGTATTTAAAATCTTCTACCTGATTTACTGCGATATAAATAATATTGAGCCAGTGGCGAGATGATGGACTGTAAGGGCTGGCATTTTCCGGCATGGCCGGATAGATGGCATGCAAAGGGTTTAACCCAACAAAGGCACCACCGAGCGGAGCCAGTTTTCGCAACATGAATTTCAGGTCACCAAAATCACCGATCCCCCAATTCGTTTCTGAGCGTAGAGTGTAAAGCTGAATGCATGCACCCCAGAGTTTTTCCCCATTTTTAATGGCTTGCGGTTCGTAACAGCGCTCTGGAGCAACAATAAGTTGCATGGATTGAGATTGCACGGATTGTCGTTGGGAACCATTTTCTTGCCCCGCTTCCGGTATTAGAGTCAGGGTGTGGTATCCCAAGGGCAAGAGGGTTGATAACGTGAAGTGATGCTGGCATCGACCATGAAATGTTTCCCCCTGCTCAGTGTGTATCTGCCATTGATAACTGTTTGTATCGCCTAAAGGCAGGGTTATTTCCTGCCCTTGGAGGAGCACGGTGACATCAGGCAAAAAAGCAGTATGCGTGAAGGCATCTGAGTGAGGTACCGGCTTGTCGCACGGTATATCTGCATTCATGGCATGTAAAATCCGATGCCTGATTTCAGCGGGGATAGCTTGTGGCTTTCCATAGGCATTAATAAATTCGCTGGCGATACCAGCTTCAGTTGCCAATTCATCAAGGCATTTGTTTTCCATACACAATCCTTCTACCTTTCAATGTCTATACCTTTACCCTTCGTCTTTCAAGTTACCTCGTTTTGCTTCTTTGATGGCCGCGTTCATTCACTCTGGTCACCGTTTTTATAAACATACGGTTATCTATGCCCAGGGCAGCATTCCCTTGCCGACGTGATGTAACTTGAAATCCATTGGGTATATTAGAGTTGCCAAATACGTTGTTGATAATCCTGAATAGTACGGTCAGAGCTGAATTTACCCATTCTGGCAGTATTGAGTACTGCACTGCGTACCCAGCCTTGAGTGTCACGGTACAGAGTGTCAATTTCCTTGTGGGCATGGCAATAGGAGGCAAAATCCGCCAATACTAAATATGGGTCTCCCGCTTCAGTCAAGCTATGCAGCATGAGATCAAAAGCGTGAGTATCCCCATGACTGAATACACCGTTGGCGAGGTCGTCCAATATACTTTTTAGATGATGGTCTTGTTGAAGAATATCCTGTGGGTTGTAGCCGCTGTTTAGCAGGGTTTTGGCTTCTTCGACTGTCTTGCCGAAAATAAAGATATTGTCATTGCCAACTTGCTCGGCAATTTCGACATTCGCCCCATCTAACGTACCAATGGTCAGTGCACCGTTCAGCGCCAGTTTCATATTGCCAGTGCCAGATGCTTCTTTGCCCGCTGTGGAGATTTGTTCGGATACATCTGCGGCCGGGATCATAAGTTCAGCAACAGAAACATTGTAATCGGGAATAAATGCGATTTTGATACGATCACGGACAATAGGGTCATGGTTGATTTTTTCAGCGGCATGATTGATTGCTGCAATAATATTTTTGGCGAGATGGTAACCAGGTGCCGCCTTTGCACCAAACAGGAAAACTCGAGGATGGATATCCAATTCCGGATTATCCTGAATTTGCCGATAAAGTGACAAGATATGGAGCAGATTCAGATGCTGGCGTTTGTATTCATGTAATCGTTTGATCTGTACATCGAAAATAGCATGGGGATCCAGTTTAAGCCCCATGACCTTATTGACATAGTTGGACAGGTGAATTTTATTTTCCTGTTTTATGGCCCTATAGTCTGTACGGAAGGCGCTGCTATCAGCATACGGCTCAAGCTGTTTGAGGATACTGAGATCATTGATCCAATCACCATTTAATGTTTGGCTGATCAATGAGGAAAGGGCAGGATTGCATTGTTTCAACCAGCGACGGGGGGTGACTCCATTGGTTACATTGTGGAATTTAGTTGGCCACAATTGATGATATTCAGGGAACAAATCCGTCACTATCAGGGATGAATGGAGTGCTGCAACGCCATTTACTGCAAAGCAGGTGACAACGCAGAGGTTAGCCATTCTGACTTGGCTATCATGGATAACGGCTAGCCTTTCCCAGATTTGTGGATTATTGGGCCAAGTTTGTTCCACGGTTTTTTTGAAGCGTTGATTGATTTCCTGAATGATGCGGTGATGGCGTGGCAGAAGCTCGCGCATCAAGTGCTCATCCCAACGTTCCAGACCTTCTGGCAGTAAAGTGTGATTGGTATAGGCAAAAGTTTTACCTGTAATTTCCCATGCCGTTTCCCAACCTAGCTGGTGCTCATCCAGTAACAAACGCATCATTTCTGGAATGGCGATAGTGGGGTGGGTATCGTTAAGCTGGATCACTTCGTATTTTGGTAATTCTTCTATCTTTCTCCCAGTGCGTTGATGGTGGCGCAGAATATCAGCCACGGCACAGGCACACTGGAAGTACTGTTGCATCAGGCGCAGCCGCTTACCAGTTTGATGGTTATCGTTCGGGTAGAGCACTTTGGTCAGACTGGCCGCATCAAGGCCTGGCTGTTCAGCAAGAAGGAATTCCCCATCATTGAAAAGAGAAAGGTCAAAAGGATTATCATATGTTGCTTGCCATAAGCGCAATGGTTGGGTAACGCCATTGCCATAACCGATAACAGGTAAATCCCATGCTTCACCGGCCAGGGTAAATGCAGGCTCCCAAACTTCATAGCCATCGGAAGTGGCTATAAGTTCACCACCAAAATTAACGTCAACTTTTAGTTGAGCGTTATGGCGAAACCACGGATAGGAATCCCTTTCCCAGTTATCAGGTGCCTCGATTTGTTGACCGTGTTCAAATGATTGGCGGAACAGGCCATATTGATAATTCAGCCCATATCCTGTAGCGGGCTGATTAAGCGTTGCCATGGAATCGAGAAAACAGGCTGCCAGCCGTCCCAGCCCGCCATTGCCTAAAGCAGGATCAGTTTCTTCTTCCAACAGTTCGCCCAATATGATGCCATCTTCAGCCAGATATTCTTGCACATCACCATACCAGCCAAGGTTCAGCAAGTTATTGGCAGTCAGGCGCCCAATCAAAAATTCCATTGAAATATAGTTCACATGACGCTGTTCACCAGTGGGTGAGGTGGCACGGTGTTGCTGGGCGGAAAGGGGAAGTAATTCATAAATTGCGGAACTAACGGCTTGCCACCACTGATGTGGGGTCATTTCCTGAGCAGATTCAAGACCGAAACGCTGCCATTGGCGTGTGAGGGCTGCCTGAAACGTCGCTTTATCTAATTTGGCATTTTTATCTAATTCGAATCGTTGCATGGTGTCGTTGTCCTGTCACTGAGTAAAGGTGATATAGGGGAAATCGTTAGCGGGATATGCTGAAGGCTAGAGAGAGGGGAAACATCATCCCATGAAAATATTCGCGGGGAGGAGTTTAAGGGCGTAGCCATTTCTTTCGAATCTTTTCGCAATTTCATTGAGAAATGGAAAGGTTGCAGCCAAAGAATGTGACAAGGTGCAATTTAACACAATGAAATTAATCAACTTGTTGCAAAAGATTGGCATTTCTCTAAATTTGTTTGAGCGTTAAGGACGCTAATGGAGCAAATCGCTTTATCGCATCGGGAAAAATTCTGGTATCCGTTTCATTCATTGCTTAAGAGGGGAGAAAATTAATGCTTATCCCATCGAAACTCAGTCGCCCTGTTCGTTTGAACAATATGGTCATGCGAGAACGTTTGTTGGAAACATTCAATGAAGCACAGGGACATCGTTTGGTGTTGGTAACCAGCCCTGCGGGGTATGGCAAAACAACCCTGATGGCACAGTGGGCTGCGGGGCAGGATAATCTGGGATGGTATTCCCTTGATGACAGCGATAATAAACCAGAACGTTTTGCCAGTTATTTGATTGCCGCTATTCAGCAAGCCACGCAAGGCCAATGCGTGAAAAGCGAAGTTCTGGCCCAGAAGCATCAATATGCCAGTTTATCTGCCTTGTTTGCGCAATTGTTTATTGAGCTGAGCGAATGGCAACAACCGATTTTTCTGGTCATTGATGATTATCATTTGATAGTTAATGAAGTTATCCATGAAGCGATGCGTTTCTTTCTCCGCCATCAACCAGAGAACCTGACCCTAATGATTTTGTCCCGGCATTTGCCATCATTGGGGATCGCTAACTTGCGAGTGCGTGAACAGTTATTGGAGATTGATAGCCAACAGCTGGCCTTTGATTATCAGGAAACCCAGCAGTTTTTTGCCAAGCGTTTGGCCAGCCCGTTGGATGCCGATAACTGCAAGCAATTGTGTAATGACGTTGCAGGGTGGGCAACCGCATTGCAATTGATCGCCCTTTCTGCCCGTCAATCGGGAAATACCGCTGAAATGTCAGCTAAACGCCTGTCAGGGATCAATGCCAGCCATCTGGCAGATTATCTGGTGGATGAGGTTTTAAATCGTGTGGATCAGGCAACACGAGATTTTTTATTGCACAGTTCAATTTTGCGCTCCATGAATGATGGCCTGATTGTTTGTCTGACAGGAGAGGAAAACGGCCAGCAACGCCTTGAAGATATTGAGCGTCAGGGGTTATTTATCCAACGTATGGATGACTCCGGCGAATGGTTCTGCTTCCATCCCTTGTTTGCTTCATTTTTACGGCAGCGCTGCCAATGGGAAATGGCAACGAAATTGCCGGAATTACACAGAGCTGCCGTAAAAGGATGGTTGACGCAGGGCTATCCGGGAGAGGCTATCCACCATGCTCTTGCTGCCGGTGATACGATCTTGTTGCGCGATATTTTGCTGCAACATGCTTGGGAGTTGTTTAATCACAGCAAACTCTCCCTTCTGGAAGAGTGCATGAATGCACTGCCGTATGAGCAGCTACTGGAAAGCCCCCGTCTTGTATTGTTACAGGCGTGGTTAGCACAAAGTCAGCATCGGCATTACGAAGTGAATGCATTGTTGAATCAGGCTGAACAATCACTAAAACAAAAACAGATAGATATTGAACCTGAACTGTTAGCGGAATTTGATGCCTTGCGCGCTCAAGTGGCGATTAACGATGGTCGGCCGGACGATGCGAATGCCTTGGCGGAAAAGGCGCTGGCAACGCTACTGCCGGACAATCAATATGGCCGCATTGTGGCGATGTCGGTGAAAGGGGAGGTATTGCATTGCAATGGGCAACTGACCAGTGCATTGGCGCTGATGAAGCAAACGGAACAACTGGCCCGGCTTTGTCATGTTTATCACTATGCTTTATGGGCATTGTTACAACAAAGTGAGATTTTGCTGGCTCAGGGTTATTTGCAGACAGCCTATGATATGCAAACTCATGCGTTTGATTTGATCCGTGAGCAGCATTTGGAACAGCTACCGATGCATGAGTTTTTGCTGAGGATCCGCTCGCAGCTTTTGTGGTGTTGGGCACGTATTGATGAATCCGAAGAGTCTGCGCGTCGGGGGCTTGAAGTACTGTCCAATTTTCAGCCCCAACAGCAATTGCAATGCCTGGCTCAGCTTGCGAAATGCTCTTTGGTTCGGGGGGATATTGATAATGCCCGTCGTTATTTGTCCCGCTGCGAAAATTTGTTGAATAACGGTCATTACCACTGTGACTGGCGAACAAACACGGATAAATTACGTGTGATTATTTGGCAGGGGCTGGAGGATAGCCATTCTGCAACGCAATGGCTATTGCAGGCTGAACGGCCTGAAAGTTTCTGCAATCATTTTAACCAGAACCAATGGCGTAATATTGCCCGCGCACAAATTTTGCTGGGCCAATATGATGAAGCCGAATCCATTTTGAATGAGCTGAACGCATATGCCAGAGAATTGTCACTTATCAGTGACTTGAACCGTAATCTTCTCTTGTGCAACTTGCTTTACTGGCAAAGGGGGCATAAGGCCGAGGCTCAGGGGGTTTTGATAGAAGCCTTGAGTTTAGCGAATCGCACAGGGTTCATCAGCCATTTTGTTATTGAAGGGGAGCTCATGGCGTTGCAATTGCGCCAGCTTATCCAGCTCAATATCTTGCCTGAAATGGAACAACACCGCGCCCAGCGTATTCTGCGGGAAATAAACCGCCAGCACAGGCATAAATTTGCTCATTTTGATGAGGCTTTTGTTGAGCAATTACTGAATCATCCTGATGTGCCGGAGCTTATTCGCAATAGCCCGCTTACCCAACGAGAATGGCAGGTTTTGGGATTGATCTATTCAGGTTACAGCAATGATCAAATTGCGGCTGAATTAGATGTGGCTGCGACAACTATCAAAACACATATACGGAATCTATATCAAAAAATGGGTATTACTCATCGGCAAGAAGCTATTCATCAGGCTCAGAATTTAATGAAAATGATGGGGCTGGGAATTTAATTATTGTTTCTAATACTATTTGTTTATAGTTAATTAACACTATTTAATTAAGGATTATCCACTGTAACCTAAAGGTGTTTGTTATTTATTAATTCTGGGTGTTTGTTTTTTTAATATTATAAAAAATAGATTATTGAATCAGTGTGTAATATTAAAAATATAAGTTAATTTTTAAAAATCATTTAATTTTTTTTGTGGCCTTTTTATATTCGAAATAAAATTTAAATGGGATTAATCTATCTCATCGCAACAAGTGTATTTGTAATCAATTTAATATAGCTAATAGTGGTGAGTAACTATGGATAATAAGAATCATCTAGAAACCATGCTTTCTCGTTTTACCGGGAATGGCCCTTATTTAATCATTGATGGAGAGGAATATATTGATGCGGCATCAGGAACGTTTAATTTGCCGTTTGGTTATACGAATCATAGAATATCAGAAAAGCTTAAACAGCAAATTGATAGATGTACGCATTTAAGCTCGGCCTATACACATGAAATGTCACAATTTATTTTAACCAAATTACAGCGACATACCCCAGAAGGAATTAATAAAATTTGGTTGAGAGATGTATCTGGTTCTGGCGCAGTTGAATGCGCTATTAGAATAGCGCAAAAGGCTACGGGGCGTTCAGGTGTTATTTCATTCTTTCTTGCTCACCACGGTCAATCTCTTGCGACAGCGCAGATATCGGGTAATGCATTTAGAATTAAAAACTTCCATATAAATATTGATGGCTCAATAAAAATCCCTGCACCAGAAAGTGTATTTTCAGAATCTTCTTTGGAAAAAGATAATTATGTTGATCCAGAACAATTTGTTGATTTAGAAAAATTCATTCAGTTAGGCTCCAGCGATAATATTGCCTGTTTGATTATTGAACCTATTCAAGGAAATGGCGGGAATATTGTTTTCCCTGTGGAGTTTTACCGGAAGCTCAGAGAGATTTGCAGCAAATATGGCATTATCGTTATTGCTGATGAAGTACAGACCGGCTTTGGCCGTACCGGAACTTTTTTTGCATCAACGGGTTATGCCAAGGAGTTGGCACCAGATATCATCGTATTCGCCAAAGGTGCCGGCGGAATCGGTATTCCGACGGGAGGTGTATTGATGCGCCAGTCACTGGATGTACTTGAGTCATTCGAACATTCCAGTACTTCCGGGGCGAATCCCCTTTCTTTAATCGCTCTCAATGAATCCATCGACATTATTGAAGATGAACACATTTTAGAAAATGTGCAGAAAAATGAGACCTGCTTACGTGATGGGTTGTTGAAGTTACAGAGTAAATATCCAGAGATCACGGGGGTCAGAGGTGTGGGCTATATGTATGGTTTTGATACACCAAGCCCGGATTTCGCAGCACAGGTAATTGCAACCGCCAATCGCCACCATTTGATTTTGCGTGGTTCCCGTTATGGCAAAGGGAGAGCAATCAAAGTACGTCCGCCGCTGATTTGCACGCAGGAACACCTCAATGAAATCCTGCATAAGCTGGATCTGACCTTTTCTGAATTATCCACCACCTCTAGAACAATTGGGGAGACTGCATAATGTTAGTGCTTAAATACCATCAGGCATGGGACGTCCGGACTCAACAAGTTGAGGCATTGTCTTGTATTGAACCCGATGATGTTGTTGTTGATATTGCGGTATGCGGCATTTGCGGTACAGATGTTGGGATCATCACAGGTTCTTATCCGGTGGCTGTGCCGGGAACGACATTAGGTCATGAAACCGCAGGTATAGTTGCTCAAATTGGTAGTGACGTGACTCAGTTTCAAGTTGGGGATCGTGTTGTTATCAATCCAACTTATTCTTGTGGGCATTGCCGGATGTGCGAAACCGGAAATCCTAACCATTGTGAGGATAAATTCGGTACGGAAGCGGGAGTTTCCTATGATGGCGCGTTCGCGGGGCAATATTTGGCAAAAGAGAATTTACTGATCAAGCTGGATGCGCATGTCAGCATGGAAGAGGCTTCGCTAACGGAACCATTGAGTTGCACATTGACAGGCGTAGATAAGTTGGGGATTACCCATACCAATATCCGTGCGGTGGTAGCAGGAGCCGGCCCGATGGGGATGTTGTACATTTGGGCGCTGTATGAGCGGGGAGTTAAGGCATTCATGGTGGAGAAAAATGAAAGCCGCATTCAGTTCGCCAAGAATAATTTACCGCCGGAGTGCCGCCTGTACTCTGATTTTGATGAAGCCTTGATGCAGGAATATGGCGATAAATCCACGTTGATCGACTTGTGCGTGGATACGACCGGGCAATTGACTGAATATATTTTTGACCATTTGGCTCCCGGCGGGAAATTGCTGAATGTGGCGCTAAAGGACAAACATGCCACTTTAGATATCATGAAAATTGCGGATAAAAGCCTTTCTGTCATTGGTTCCATCGATTCATTGAACAACAGCTTTGAGCGAGCCTATGTCATGATCCGTGATGGTGTCATTCCTGTCAGTCGTTTGGTTAGTCATGTTTTTGATTTTGAAGATTATGAACAGGCTTTCCTCACCGTTGGTTGTGATCTTGCGGCCAAAAAGCAAGTACCTCTCAGTACTCCAAATTGCAAGGTGCTGATACGTATGTCCCAAATCAAATAATGAACTGCTTTGAAAGGTTGTTTTCGATGAATAGCTTGAGCGTGATGAATAGTTTGAACGTGATGAATGGTTTGAATGTCATTTTTGATATTGACGGCGTCATTGTCGATAGTGAACAGCTACACTTTGATGTGTTGATCGATGTGGTTTCTGAGGTATTGGGGGAGCAGGCACCAAGTCAATTGAGAAGCATCCAGCCGGAGCAATTGATTGGATTAAGCCTGACAGAAACGTTAGATGAAATTGGCTGCCCACCATCCATGCAGACAGATGTCACCGCAAGGATTATTTCGCACTATCAAGAAAAGTTGTCTGAACATTATCTGCGTCCCGGGATCGCCAACTTAATTGCTGCCTTGCAAGAAAACGGCGTTAATTTTGGTTTTGTTTCTACAGCTCCGCGGGATGTCTGTCTGGCGAATCTTAGTTTGTTAGCGCTACAGGAGCCACCAGCCTTGATTTCTGGTGATGACGTGGAAAAAACCAAGCCTTTTCCAGATCCCTATCTGGCGATGCTGGAACTAAAAGCAATGGATGTTCGGCAGACATTAGTGATTGAAGATACTGATTTGGGGATTGCTGCGGCAAAACAGGCGGGCATCCCGTGGATATATGCCTGGCCTCATGCTTTGTCGGTGGAAGAACAATATGAACAGGCTTCTGGCATTATTGTGACGTTAGCCGATATTCCTCAATTTGCTGAAATTAGTGATCGGTTAATGTGATACTTTTGTAAGCATTTCTTGTGGATATTTTTTGCAAACATTTTTTGCGAGCGTTTTTTAAACAAAAGTGCATGCCCATTTTAATGCCCTTCACCTACGTGGATGAAGGGCATCTTTAGTGGATGTGATTTCGAACGTTAGTAAATCAGCGAATAGCGAGCAGTAAATAGCAAATATCGCTTGGGTGGATGAAGTTTGGCAGTCAGAGTTTGGAGGTATAAATTGACTGAAGCATATACCGTTTCATCGTTAAAACAGCCTATGACGGCAACGCGGATCGCATTTTTTATTGCAGGGTTTAGTATAGCAAGTTGGGCTCCGCTGATCCCATTGGTGAAAGAGCGTCTGGGAATGAGTGATGGTTCAATGGGAGTGTTGATATTGGTATTTGGTATCGGTTCTTTCATTATGATGCCCATCGCTGGCATGTTGGCGACCCGCTATGGTTGCCGAAAAATTTTCAGTTTTTTTGCATTGTTGGCTATTTTGATCTTGCCGTTGCTTAGTGTTCTCTCAACACCACTGACATTGGCCTGTGCTCTATTTGTGTTCGGCGCGGGAATTGGGGCGTCAGATGTCGTTATCAATATCCATGCGGTCAACATTGAGAAAAAAGCACACGAGCCAATTATGTCGGGTTTCCATGCATTGTTCAGCTTGGGTGGCATTGCTGGTGCCGGTCTTGTCAGCCTCATGTTGTTTATGGAAGTTCCTCCTCTCCATGTCACTCTCGTTGTGTCATTCCTTGTTATTTTGTTGCTGCTGCCTGCTTGGAATGGGTTGCTGGAACATACCGAAACTGAGGAAACGCCATTTTTCGTCTTGCCGCATGGCATCGTTATCCTGATTGGTACTCTCTGTTTTATTGTTTACTTAATGGAAGGCTCCATGTTGGATTGGAGTGGGATTTTGTTAAGTAGTGTGCATAATATGGACAGTCATCAGGCTGGCTTTGGCTATACTCTTTTTGCCATTACCATGACACTCGGACGGTTTCTGGGTGATCGGATCATTGCAGCATTCGGTTATCGGCGTGTGTTTTTGGGAAGTGCGATATTGGCAACATCGGGGTTTTTCCTGATTTATCTGGCAACGAGCATGGTTCAGCTAGGCATTTCTTTTCTGATGATAGGTGCTGGGCTATCTAATTTGGCCCCGATGTTTTTCACTGCTTCAGGCCAGCAAAAAGTGATGCCTGATGCGTTGGCGGTTTCGGCCATCTCGACAATGGGGTTTTCAGGCATTCTGCTTGGGCCAGCAATTATTGGTGGTTTGGCTCACCAAGTCACACTGCATGGTGCGTTTGCTTGTATTGCTGTGCTTTCTCTTTCATTGCTAGCGGGATATGGCTTGATTAACCCTACCAAGAAATAACGGGATAAAGATTGATGAATTTGCAGCAATGTCATTGGTTGAATGAGCCTGCCGCATGGCAGTCTCAGGGCGATGAGCTTCATGTCACGACGGATAATAAAACCGATTTCTGGCGTGATACATGGTATGGTTTTCAACGTCATAGTGGTCACGTATTTGGTGGCAATATTGATGATTTTAAATTTGATGAAGGTTTTACCCTTCAGCTGTGTATCGAAGCCCAATTTGAGCAATTATATGATCAGGCTGGCATCATGCTGCTGGTGGATGAACAGCATTGGCTGAAGGCCGGAATTGAATACTCTGACGGGCAGGCAACGATTGGTAGTGTGCTGACGAATGAGGGTTCTGACTGGGCGATGGGCGTTTTTCCGGGTAATCCGGATAAGTTCTGGCTACGCCTCACTTATGGTGACAATGTCATCCGGTTGCAGTATTCCACTGATGGTGTGACATGGCCGCTACTGCGATTGTCTCCCTTTGTCGTTAGTGAGCAGCAGCGTATTTTTGTCGGGGCGATGTGCTGTTCACCTGAACGTGAAGGATTGCAGGTGAAGTTTTCTGATTTCAGATTGACACCTTCTCTGAACAAGCAATTGCATGATTTGAGTTAGTAAAATCCGCCGAAGCCCTTATATCCAGAAAATTGATAACAACGTCAATATGATTAGATTGGGTGCAACGTATACTGCCCGATAAACTCTAGGAAAGCGGATTTTTAATATGCCAGAAAGCACTGTCCGGTGAACGGAATGTGATTAAAACAAAGTGCCGGATAAAAGAATCGGCACTTTATTCTTAATCTGAGGAGCAAGGAGCCTCTGAAGATTATTCCGGCATTTCAGTCAGTTAATATTGGAGGTTGTTGAGGCATTGAGACAATAAAGGGCCAAACGATATCTTTCCCATTCATAGCGTTCAAGCTCCTCTGAGTTAGTCGCTTCCCCCGTAGCAAGCAAATCATCAAGAAAGGTCATGTTTTCACTGCCCTGTAGTATGATGCACAGGATGTTGAATTGACTTTGAGTATAGTCGACGTCCACTTGTGCAAGTAGTGAGGAATTGAGAAAGCTGGAGATATCTCACTGCGCTAATAAATGCACTACGTCCCCATCTGCTTGAGATAATCAGGAAGGGAAATAAAACCCTCTTTAATGGTGGCGAGCAGTGAGTTGTCGAAAAACTTTTCTTTCCTTTGTATTTATGACGATATCAATTCGGAAATCGAAATCATAATAGGAAACTATATTTCTATATTCCCTCAGTTTTTTCCTTTAAAATTATATAGCTGATTATTAATCTGGAAATTAAATAGGTATATATGTATTTATACTTTCTTTAATTTATTCAGTATAAGTAATAATAGTATGATAGGTGCCTGAGTTATTATTTTTTGGAATATTAAAGGCGCATTTTTTCATATATTTAAAAGAATCCTTGCAACTCTTTGGAATTATAACTTTTTTTAATTTCATGGTTGAACTAAGATTATTTTGATTTGTATTAGTTGAATAATGGAGTAAATGTTCTACTCTTATTGTATGCGCATTTTTTAATTTCTAAATGGGGTTTTATTAATAAATAAATTTTCATAATTTTAATACGTAAAATTAAGAAGAAACCTGACGCCTTACATTGTGGAGAGTCAGAGTGTAATCTACGTTTGTGAATTTTTATTTATATAGGAAATATATAATATATAAAAGAAGGAAAACACATGTGCAATTATATGAAGATATTAATATTATTTTTTTTATCAGCATGCTGTATTTCCCATGCTTTTGCTCAAACCCCAGTGCCTAATCCTGCCAATGAACAGCTAGATGTTATAGTAAGTTCTGCTGTATTCGGTTTTGATAGAGACAATAGGCGCTATTTTCCAATTGGCGAAATGATGACACCCGCCTATCAAATGGTGTTATCCGACTGACAGAATCTCAAATTATCATAAAAATAAATCAGTAACTTTTATTTTGAGTAAAAAATCATGTGTAACTTTAAATGTTTAAATAAGTTATTTTTTATTTATCCCATTTAGTGAGGTCTATTATTTTGTTTTTTTAATTTTTAAAAATATGGAGTTCTTATTATGTGAATGCAAGAATAATGAAATTATTTATTTTATTCGAAATTATGACAGTAAGGATTTGTCTTGCAAATTGTTATCTTTTTTTGAGGTGAAATAAAGATTATGAAAAAATATACAGCAATTCTATCAATAATGATGGTACTGAGTTTTTCGGCTTATTCAAGTGATATGAAAATCACAGAGATAACCGCTACTCCAAAACCTGAACATAACCGCACTTTAATAACCGTGGATCTCGATAAGCATATAAATACTCAACACAATATGAAATCCAGTGCGAATAACGTTACTGATGGCAATAATATAACTTTAAAGGCATGTGGGATAGGGTATGTGGTTGGAGTATTTTCAAACACGGATGTTGATACGGAAGGGTGGGCAGTTTGGTTATCAGAAACAGGACCAAGTGAGAAAAATAAGGATGTTAAAATTTACTGGGCTTACCGTGAATTAATCACTAACAAGGAGGCGGCGAAAAGAGCTTACGCAAGTATTTTAGCCGCTCAAGCCAGTGGGCAGAAGGTAAAACTTTACAATTTGTCGGCAGAAAATTGTACAAAGAATCATATATGGAATGAGCCCACAGATTTGAATGGAATGCAATTCAATGTGGTAAAAATCTGGTTTCCATAATCAAAAATCATTTTTCTAGGCTCTCTGAACATGTATAAAATCTTAGAGGGAATATTTAATGAGAATTAAACCGCTTCTTTCCCTATTTTGTCTTTTATTTTTATATACAGTGCAGTCTTATGCCCAGATACCACAGGTACTGTCACTCGCGTTTACCGAGCGGATGATCGCGATCCAAATGTTATCTTCCGCTCCGTAGGGGGCGGATTCTCACCCTATAGAACGAGCGATAATATTGAGGAACATGTTCAGGAGTACACATTTTTAGGAGAACGGGCTGAGCCTTCAATATTTGTCGTAACATCGTCAGAACGGGAGTGGTCTATTAATTGGGGGGCATTTTTTCCGATTTTAGACATAGGTTTTATGTTTATGTAAGGCATTCGTTATGGACAAGAAGAATAATGTAATGAGGAACAAGGTTATTATTTTTTGGAATATTAAAGGTTTATTTAAATATATTGGTAATATCATTTCAACTTTTTGTAATTATAACGTGTTTTTTAATCTCAGGTTCATGTTAAGATTATTTTGGTTTGTATGAATTGAATAATGGGGTAAATGTTCTATTCTTACTATTATATTCGTGTGATTTTGATATTGGGTTTTGTTAATAAATGAATCTGCATTATTTGATGCATATAAATTATGAAACATTCTGATTTATCTCAGCGTGAGGGATAAAGCTGTAATCTGCAATTTTTAATTGCTATTTATATAGGGAATATATAATGCATGAAAGAAGGAAAATATATGTTTAATTATATAAAGATATTAATTTTATTTTTTTTATCAGCATATTGTACCACTCATGTGTTTGCTCAACCCCCAACGCCACCTCCTGGCGTTGGGCAGTTAAATAGTGTGTTCAATTCTGTTGTTTTTGGGTTTGATAGAGACGATAGGCGCTATAGTGCAATCAGAAATTATGGTACTCAGCTTTTGTATCAAATCCCAGATAACTTATATGTATATTATACTTACGATCGGCAAACTTATAGAGTAAATCTAACCCCTTTGGCCGAGGACGCAGCTCGGTTTTGGGATGATGTTTTAAGCGCACGTGGTTTTAGAGTTCGTCGTGCATATACAGGAGGGCACTCAAATTTTATTATTCGTACAATACCAGATTTTGGGGATGAATCTATGCTGGCACTTACGGCAGCTCCCAACACAAGGGCATTGGAACTTGCCCAAATTTATTTTCCGAGCTTGATTTCTGAAGCGGGTATGTATATACGAAGAGAGCGTAATATAACGCCCCAGGTGGGTGAAGATCTCCGACGATATTTGGGAGAAGATCCATATACAGGATTTTTAATTCTGACTTATACTACTCTCCTTCATGAATTTGGGCATGCATTGGGTTTAGCGCATCCAGAAATAGCCGTGGACAGTAGAGATAATAATAGATACCTTCATCCTGGTGCTTATAATGATTTTTTGAGCCAAGCCGAACGATTTACTGTCGTCAGAGGAAATGATAATCCTGCTCCCCCTATTATGTTTATGAATGCAATAGATTATTTTCATTATCGCTGGTTACAGCTCCGTCGAAGAACCATTACAATGAGGAATATTGTTGCATCTCCAAATGAAATGAGCATATTGACTCGTTTCTTGGGTGATGAGTGCACTTTTATAAATATACCACCTCGAACAATTCAGACTCACGCTATTCCTCATCCTTCACGTTTTGTTGAAGAGCAATCACCTGACTGTTCAGCACTTAGAACATTTTCTCCAATTGACGAAATGATGACACCCATCTATCAAATGATGTTATTCAACTGACTGAGGTTAAAATTATAATAAAAACTAAAATGGTAATTTTTATTTGGAGTAAATAAATTATGTGAATCCAATAGATATATTTAAAGTTAATTTAAGTTGTTCAAAATAAATACCTAAGAGGAATGTGAATGCTCTTTTTTCAGAAGAAATGATTTTATTCGAAATTAGGGTCATAAGGTTTTTCCTTGCAAAAGTTATCTTTTTTAAGGTGAAATAAATATTATGAAAAAATATAAAACAATTCTATTAATAATGATGGCGCTGAGTTTTTCGGCTTATTCGAATGAAATAAAAATAACGGAGGTAATGGCTGCACCAAAACCTGCGCATGGGTATGCCTTAATGACGACTGATCTCCATAATCAAAAATCATTTTTCTAGGCTCTCTGAACAATTATAAAATTCTAGAGGGGATACATAATGAAAATTAAAACGCTTCTTTCCCTATTTTATCTTTTATTTTTATACGTAGTGCAGTCTTATGCCCAAACACCACCCAGTGTTACTCGCGTTTACCGAATGGATACACGCAATCCAAATGTTATCTTCCGTCCCGCAGAGGGCGGATTTTCTCCCGCCGGAATAAATGACAATATTGCTAAGCATGTTCAGGTAGCCAGTTTCCCAAACCCAGGGCCACCCGAAGAGGCTTCAATATTTGTTTCGACGAGTGCTTCCCGAGATTTTGCAACGCGTTGGGGAGCCGGTTTTCTGAATGGAGAGACATTTTATGTTTATGAAATACGGCCAACTCCCAATTTTTACAATACAACTTTGTCATTGCAGGCGCTTTATGACCGAACAGGTAATAGAGAGTATGAAACTTTGATGGAAACTTATGAATATCAGGAAGAATATGCAGCACGCGAAGGTATTGATGTGACGCAAATTTATAATGCTCGGGAATTTGTTTATGATCCGAATAGTGGCGGTTACGTTGAAGGTGCGCTTCATGAAAACCAGTATTATCAGGATGCAGATACAACAGTTAATCCTGATCCTTATATACCGACATCTCTGATACCCAGTGAAGTTATCGAACCTGTAACGTACTGTGCCCTTAATCGGTCTCACTCTCATTTTGAGAGTTATATGGCCAGAATTAGCAAGAGAACGGATAAATATCCATTTTTGAAAGAATTAAAGGAATGTCACGACAGCTTATTGCTAGATTCTTTCTTAAGCGCAATTTACCTCAATTAACATTCTACTTAACCTCTCTCTACCATTGAACAAGTGGAGGGAGGTTAAGTATGATTTCGGCGAAAATAGAGGAATTACCGCCCCAAATAATTATCCCAATCTTTCCAGACCGGCTGTAAACCGGATTTAACCAAGGCGTTGGCAACCTGAGAAACGGAACGATTATCATGGGGAGCAAATTGCTCTAACTCATGATGGTCATCGGCATAGCCACCTGGCTGGGTTTTGGAGCCCGCGCTGATGTTATTGATGGCAAGCGGCACAACGTGATCCCGAAAGAAGGGGGATTCACGGGTGGAAAGTGAAAGCTCCACATCCGGTGCCAGTAAGCGGAAGGCACAAATCAGTTGCACCAGCTCGGCTTCATTCATCGTCGAAGCCGGTTCAATGCCACCTGCACAGGGGCGCAGCCGTGGAAAAGAGATGGAGTAACGGCTTTTCCAGAACTGTTTTTGCAGGAACAGCAGATGCTCTGCCACCATATAACAATCGGCTCGCCAATTGTGGGAAAGCCCTATCAATGCGCCCAGCCCAATTTTATCGATTCCGGCACGGCCAAGACGTTCTGGTGTTTCCAGCCGCCAGTGAAAATCCTGTTTTTTTCCTTTCAGGTGATGCAATTGATAGCTGGGTTGATGATAGGTTTCTTGGTAGACCATCACGCCATCCAATCCCAATGTTTTCAGCTCCGCATATTCTTCTTGCGCCAGCGGTTGCACTTCCATTGAAACAGAGCTGAAGTGACGATGTATCAGGGGCAGGTAGCGGCGAAAATAATCCATGCCGACTTTGTTTTGGTGTTCGCCCGTGACCAGCAGAATATGCTCAAAGCCCAGCTTTTTCAGTGCGAGGCATTCTGCTTCGATTTCCTGTTCATTCAGTGTCTTGCGTTTAATGTGGTTACTCATGGAAAAGCCACAATAGGTGCAGTCGTTGGCACAGAGATTGGAAAGATAGAGTGGGATAAAAAATCCCACGGTACTGCCAAAACGTTGGCGGGTGAGTTGCTGCGCGCGTTGCGCCAGTGACTCAAGATAAGGCAGTGCAGCGGGGGAGAGCAAGGCCATGAAATCATCCAGTGTCAGGCGTTCACTGGCTATGGCATGCTCAACGTCTCGGGATGTTTTGCTGTTTATGTTCAGGGTGATGTCATCCCAATCCAGTTGTTCCCAGTGCTGGCGAAATGTGTTGCCGGTCATAATGCCTCCAGAAAATCAGTCAGCGGACTGGAGGCTTCAGCGTAGGTTTTCTGGCTGGCTACGCCGGCCTGATGCGAAAGCTCTCCGGCTTCAATGGCGGTTTTGAACGCCTGAGCCATTTTGACCGGATGGCGGGCAACCGCGATGGCCGTGTTGACCAGTACGGCATCCGCCCCCATTTCGATGGCCGCCAATGCGTGGCTCGGCGCGCCGATTCCGGCATCAACAACAACGGGAACGCTGGCCTGTTCGATGATAATCTGCAAAAAATCACGGGTCAGCAATCCTTTGTTGGAGCCGATAGGCGCTCCCAATGGCATGACAGCAGCGCAGCCAACCTCTTCCAGCCGTCGGCATAAAACAGGATCTGCGCCGCAGTAAGGCAGGACGATAAATCCTTCTTTCACTAATTGTTCCGCAGCTTTCAGCGTTTCAATCGGATCGGGCAGCAGATATTTGACGTCGGGGTGGATCTCAAGTTTGACCCAGTGAGTGCCTAGTGCTTCCCGGGCGAGGCGAGCGGCGAATATGGCTTCTTCGGCAGTTTTGGCACCGGAGGTATTGGGCAGGAGTTTGACGCCCAACTGTTGCAGCGGTGCAAGAATGCCATCGTTATTGCCGTGCAGATCGATGCGTTTCATCGCCATCGTCACTAATTGGCTGCCAGAGGCGCGGATCGCTTCGATCATTAATTCTGCATTGGCGAATTTGCCTGTTCCGGTGAACAGGCGAGAGTGAAAGTGAGTATCAGCAATCTTTAACATAATGAGCTCCAACGATATCAGCCACCCGCGATGGCCTGAAATAGCAAGATATTGTCCCCGTCATTAATCTGATGGATATGCCACTCTGAGCGCGGAATAATAGTCTGATTAATGGCTAAAGCGGTGCCTGATTGCGTGCGCTGTATATGCTCAAGCAATTGTTGGATTGTGAGGGGCGCACTGAGTGTGATCGGTTGATCGTTGACAATAATATTCATGCGACTTCTTTTCCTGCCTTGTTTATTCCGGTTGCAGTCATGCCGATACCGCTTTTTGCGATGATGGCGCTTTCGGCGAGTGACTGGCAAATCGGGCACTGTGAGGAGCGGGTAAGCTGCAATGTGCTCCAGCTTTGCTGTTTGCCATCAAATAACCGGAGCTTCCCGCTTAAAGGGGAGGGAAGCCCGGCAAGCATTTTGATTGCTTCCAATGATTGCAATGTGCCAATGACACCCACAATCGGGCCCAACACGCCGGCTGTCCGGCAATTGCGCTGAGGCTCTTCCTTATCCGGATAAAGGCAGGCATAGCAGCCATGTTGGTAAGGCGGTTCGAATACCATGAGCTGCCCGCTGAAACCAACGGCACTGCCGCTGATGAGCGGTTTGTTTGCCGCGATGCAGGCTGAATTGATGGCATGGCGGGTTGACATGTTATCAGTGCAATCCAGCACTAAATCGACCTGATTGACGGTTTGAATCAAAGATGCTTGATTTTGCCGCTCGGTCAGTTTTGTTATTGTAATCAACGGGTTTAAATCAGTCAGTTGCTGGGCTGCCAATTGCGCTTTATTGGCAGGGACATCTGCTGTTCGGTAAAGGATTTGGCGCTGTAGATTCGAGATGTGTAATTCGTCATTATCGGCAAGATAAAGGTTTCCCACACCCGCAGCGGCAAGATAGAGTGCCGCAGGTGCTCCCAATCCGCCGAGCCCGACAATCAGCACTTTGCTGGCTTTTAATTTTTCCTGTCCCTCTGGGCCAATGTCTTCCAACAGCAACTGGCGACTGTAACGCATAAATTCTTGATCATTTAACATAAAAGCCCCCGATCTTGACCTTCAACCAAATGAAGTAATCTGGCAGTTGCCTGCCGCCAGTCTTTTGCTTTTGTGATGGCACTGACCAATGCCACGCCGCCAACACCCGTTGCAACTACATCCGGTGCTCGTTCCAGAGAGATACCGCCGATGGCGACAGTGGGGTATTCCGGTGTGCTCTCCACTTGGTGCCTGAGTGCTTCAAGCCCTTGTGGTGATGAAGGCATCACTTTAGTTGTAGTGGGAAAAATATGCCCCAGAGCAATATATGAAGGACGCAGGGATTTCGCCCGCGCCAGTTCATTCTGATCATGGGTGGAAATCCCCAGACGCAACCCCGCTTGCTGGATGGCATTGAGGTCGGCGATATCCAGATCTTCCTGCCCTAAATGCACACCGTAGGCACGGTGCTTGATAGCCAGTCGCCAATAATCATTGATGAATAAGCGGGCATGGTAGTGCTGGCCGAGCGCGATGGCAGATTGAATATCTTTCTCAACCTGCTCCTCCGGTTTATCTTTGATACGCAATTGCAGGGTTCTAACGCCTGCTTCCAATAATCGCTCAATCCACGTCAGAGAATCCACGACAGGATACAGCCCCAATCGATGTGCAGTTGGGGCAAAAGGAGCAAGCTGGGGCGCTGATGCGTCAGGCTGATTTTTCATGGTTTGGCCTGGCATGGCTCACCTCCGCCGTATTATTTTCTACAAGGTGGTAGAGTTCGCTGCCACGGGCTCGGAATTCTTCTGACATGTGTTCCATTCCCGCGTCTTTCTCCAGTTTTGCGGCGTAATCCCGCACATCTTGCGTGATCTTCATGGAGCAGAATTTTGGTCCGCACATAGAACAGAAATGGGCAACTTTGCCGGATTCTTGCGGCAGGCTTTCATCGTGATAAGAACGGGCTGTTTCAGGATCGAGGGCCAGATTGAATTGATCTTCCCAACGGAATTCAAAACGGGCTTTTGACATGGCATTGTCGCGGATTTGGGCGCCGGGGTGGCCTTTGGCGAGATCTGCTGCATGTGCCGCGATTTTATAAGTAATCAACCCCTGTTTGACGTCTTCCTTGTTAGGCAAGCCAAGGTGCTCTTTGGGGGTGACGTAGCACAGCATGGCACATCCGAACCAGCCAATCATGGCAGCACCGATGCCGGAGGTGAAATGGTCATAACCGGGAGCGATGTCGGTCGTCAATGGTCCCAAGGTATAGAATGGCGCTTCGTGGCAATGCTCCAGTTCTTCAGTCATATTGCGGCGGATTAATTGCATCGGAATATGTCCCGGCCCTTCAATCATAACCTGAACATCGTATTCCCAAGCGACTTTGGTCAGTTCACCGAGCGTATGCAGTTCAGAAAACTGCGCTTCATCGTTGGCATCCTGAATGGAGCCCGGACGCAGACCATCTCCCAAGGAAAGGGAAACATCATATGCAGCACAAATTTCACAGATTTCGCGGAAGTGAGTGTAGAGGAAATTTTCCTGATGATGGGAGAGACACCATTTCGCCATGATGGAACCGCCACGGGAAACAATCCCGGTCAGACGCTTGGCTGTCATCGGAACATAACGCAGCAGTACACCGGCATGAATGGTGAAATAGTCCACCCCTTGTTCAGCCTGTTCCAGCAATGTGTCGCGGAACATTTCCCATGTCAGGTTTTCTGCTACGCCGTTGACTTTTTCCAGAGCCTGGTAAATCGGGACAGTGCCGATGGGCACCGGGCTGTTGCGCAGTATCCATTCACGGGTTTCGTGGATGTAGCGTCCGGTGGAGAGGTCCATAACAGTATCTGCGCCCCAGCGGGTAGACCAAATCAGTTTTTCAACTTCTTCTTCGATGGAGGATGTAACGGAGGAGTTACCGATATTGGCATTCACTTTCACCAGAAAATTACGGCCGATAATCATGGGCTCGGATTCGGGGTGGTTAATGTTGGCGGGAATAATGGCACGGCCGGCGGCAACTTCTTGGCGGACAAACTCTGGCGTGATGTTTTCCGGTAAATTGGCGCCAAAATTTTGACCCGGATGTTGCTGGAGCAGGACTTCACCACGGATGCGTTCACGGCCCATATTTTCACGCAGGGCGATAAATTCCATTTCCGGCGTAATGATGCCTTGGCGTGCATAATGCAATTGAGTAACGCACTTGCCTTGCTTGGCTTTCAACGGATGCGGGCGATGGTGGAAGCGCAGGTGATCCAACCCGGCATCCGCAAGGCGTTGTTGGGTGAAGTCGGAACTGAGGGTGGAAACCGGTTCGGTATCATTGCGCTCGTCAATCCATGTCTGGCGGAGCTTCTGCAAGCCCGTTTGTACATCCAGTATGGATTCAAGATCACCATAAGGGCCGGAAGTGTCATAAACAGGCACAGATTCATTTTCCTCAAATTGAGGATGTTCTTTTGTGCCGCCGATGAATGTTGGTGAAAGCTGGATTTCACGCATTGGAACCTGAATGTCCTTGCGCGACCCTTCCAGATAAATGCGTCGTGAATTGGGAAATGCCACACCCTGAATCGAATTGATAAATTCCTGTGCGGCATCCCGTTGGGCTTTACGAGTCCGGGCAGGGTGAGCCTTGGGAGAAAGATCTGTTGCAGGGATGACACCTGCGGTGGAGATAGCACTGTTTTGGGTGGAGGTAGAATTGGTTGTAGAGGTAGTACGGTTTTTATTAATAGCATTAGACATAGCAAATTCCTGACTTTGGTGAGTTGAGAAAATTGCTTGTCTGGAGCTCGCAGGGAGTAATGCTTGATGCTGATGAGTATTTGTACTGAGTGTAGATGTACATGATACTGGCAGCGGGGTGATTACTCTTGTTCCCTTCGCGGGTATTAGCCCGATCAGGTTCTGCGGATCCCGAATAAACGGTCTCAGCCCGTGTTCATTGTGATATACACTGAACGCTAGGCACTCCGACAAGAAAACACCTCGGAGTATAGCCATTTCTTCGACATAAATCTTGCATTAAAAATCGAGGACTTTTGGGAGTTTTTGTCTGATTCCCTTTAATATCGTGCCCAACTTGCTGTTTTAAAATCAATAAACGAAAGCGAGGTTGAGGTTATCGTCTATTCAGGCAGTAAAAATACCAATATCATATTTTGTCGGCAGAGAGTTTTTCAAATTATTCTTCGAATGAGTTACCTGATGCATAGCGTTATTTTTATTGAAGTATTTCAAAATCGCCATCGTAATCATTCAACATCGTGTTATCTGATTCCGGTGATATATACGCAATTAACTTCAAATTGCAGAAAGCAGTTTATGTTCTCCCTCGCAACACGGGGAGAACATAAATGCATCTTGAAGTACGACGAGTATATAAAATGGTGACGTAATTAGGTGGGCATGATTTCAAAGACAGACGATGAATGAATAAATTATTGGTGCATATATTGAAAAATATTATTGCAATTCATTTTGCTAGTGAGAAAAATCGATGTTGGATATAGAGAGTCGTCCCCTTTTTAGTGATTATTAAACATATATATTAATGTGAGATGATAAATGAATACTGACTGGATGAAAGACGACGTTTCAAATTTATTTGATCAATATGATGATTACTTAGAGAAACAGCTTGGATACACACCATTAATTGAAAACATTAAAGAGAGCTTGGGGCTGGATATATCAGTTCTTGATTACGGCTGTGGTGGAGGGAAAGTATCACGTCTGTTAGTTGCTAAAGGTATAAAAACAGTGACAGGTGTTGATATTTCACAAACTATGGTGAATAAGGCCTCCAGTCACATCAATCGTGGTAATAGTTATTATCACCAAATTAGAAGCGGGGCTCTGGATTTCAATGATGGTGTTTTCGATGCAGCAATATGTTGTTATGTTTTTATTGTTAATAGTGAAAAATCTTCATTATTAAAAATTGCCAAGGAAATTTATAGGACATTAAAAAATAATGGCATTTTTTATATATTAGATACCAATCCAGACTCAACAGGGATTAAATTCAGTTCGTTTATGAATGGTGACCCAAATAAGAAGTACAGTGATGGAGAAATCAAGCCTGTTTATTTAGATATTCCTGATGGGGGTATTTTTGAGATTTCAGACACACATTGGCATAAAGACACGTATTATACGATATTGAATGAAGCAGGATTCAAGAATATTGAGATTTTTGAATATTGTGATAGTAGCCTTAATAAGGGTGCCGGTAATGAAAAAAATTACCCACCTTTCGTCATGTTCAAAGCAACAAAATGCTAGATGTTTTATATCGGAATATCTGGCTAATGGGATTCCTAACTTGTGATTGAAATGCCAGTCAGGAATTCCATGTAACTCATTTCGAAGATAATGTTAAAATGGAATTCATGAATTTAAATAAATTGAGGGCCAACCGATATATTTTCGGGCTATTGCTAGCTGTGATGGCAACGTATCTCTATTATCTTAAAGGTATTCCCGTAAAAGCCATGTTCAAAATGGTTGGGAGCATTTGGTTCTGTAGCAGCAGCGGTAATGGCAGTAATCATCCTGTCAGAACCATTAGAAGTTTACATCTTTCGCCTTTTAAGTTGCCTCTTTGTTGGTTGTACTCATTCACTTCGGGCACACTGTTATCTATGCTCCGGGGATGAGTGTTGAGCATGTGGCTCATAATAAATTTTATTAGATAGTTAAAATATAGCTTGCTTAATATTCGAGCTCATGCGTTAATAGCGGCGTCGGTTTGAAAGACAGACCTCATACAAAGCAGTTTATTAAAGCAGTTCTCATTTCAGGCGTTATCCTAGATATACCCCCCTTTTTGAGTACCTCCATTAAGCGCTAAGTAGTTTCTGTAAAACAGGCCATGTTCGCCTATGAAGGTTCAATCAAAGGAAATATCAAATGTCTAATAAAATGACTGGTTTAGTAAAATGGTTTAATGCAGATAAAGGTTTTGGTTTTATCTCTCCTGCTGATGGAAGCAAAGATGTGTTTGTACACTTCTCCGCTATTCAGAGCAACGAATATCGCACTTTGGATGAAGGCCAGAAGGTCGAGTTCACCATTGAGGAAGGCGCCAAAGGCCCAGCAGCAGCAAACGTTGTGCCTGCATAAAGCTTCCCCTGAATCCCTTCCTCTGCGATAACGAAGATGGCTTCTGGCCTGAGTGGACAGAGTGAGGGATGTCAGAATATTTTCAGTGACCGATAGGGGTAAAACCAAATCGGTTTCTGAATCAACGCAGTAAGTCAGTATCGTACGATCTTCCCGTCTTCCTAAAACATCCCTTTCTGATTGCATTACCAATCTTGAATTTTTGCCTGTTCTATTGTTCTAAAAATAAAATAATTACCGTTCTAAAGCCCAATTTAATGCCGTCCATCCACGTGCATCGGCTTCTGATTGCAATCTGGGATCCGCATTGACAGTAAATACTTCGTCAGCGAATAAGCACATGGGCAAATCATTGATGGAATCGGTGTAGAATGAGATGCGTTGTGGTGACAAATCTTGTTCTGTGAGCCACTGTTTTAAACGAGTCACTTTCCCTTCACGGAAGGCCGGAATTCCCTGAATATTGCCAGTATAGCAGCCATCTTCCATCACCATATCAATTCCCAGTGCGGCTTGTACGCCAAACGCTTCAGCAATTTTCTTCACTACAAATGAGACGGTGGCGGAAATGATAATGATGGGGATGTGTTGTTGTCGGTAAATGTCCAATTGTTGCAGGGCCGCAGGGTAAAATAAGGGCCTGATTTTATTATCGACAAAATCGGTCAGCCAGACATCTACCTGTTCATGGGGAACTTGATACAGCGCTTGCAAGCTGCATGCCAGATATTTATGCATATCCAGCTTGCCTGCATTGTAATCAATGATCATTTCTTGATCGGCTTCAATAAAACGGGGATCAGTGATGATTTTTTTCTCCCAGAGATATTGTGTCCATAGCTGGCTGGAGTCTCCATTAATCAGTGTTTCATCCAGATCAAATACGGCAATGTGCTGTGACATGATGGCTATTCCTTTGATAATTATTTATTAGTTTGGCTAATGTAGCAGATTGCAGACGAGAGATACTGAAAAGAGTATGCTGGATTTGAACAAACGCCATAACGACGATGGCATAACTCATGATGGAACAGATAATGCAACAGAAATTAACCGGTATAGAACAAGGCTGGTGGATTGTCAGTCTTGAAAATCGAGTATGGCTGCCACAGGGAGAGTTGCCGTCAGGCACTGCCAAACAATGGTCATTGCAAGGTCATATCGCACAACCTATTGGTGAATGGCGGGGAGAAACCGTTTGGCTGGTTCGTCATAAAATGGCTTCAGATATGTCTTCTTCCCGTCTGATTGCTGATAGGGATGCTAAATTGTTTCAATTAGTCGGGCGTGGTGTTCAATTGGCTGAATTTTATCGCTCACACCACTATTGTGGTTATTGTGGCCATGAGATGCAGCATAGCCAGCACGAATGGGCTTGTTTGTGCAGCCATTGCAAGGAACGTTACTATCCGCAAATTGCGCCCAGCATTATTGTTGGTATCCGCCGCGATGACCAGATTTTGCTGGCGCAGCACCAGCGCAGTAAAAATGGTATGCATAGTGTGCTTGCCGGGTTTGTTGAGGTCGGTGAAACATTGGAAGAAACCGTGCATCGTGAAGTGATGGAAGAAAGCGGTATTAAGATCCGTAACTTGCGTTATGTTACTTCACAGCCTTGGCCTTTCCCGAATTCAATGATGGTGGGCTTTCTGGCCGATTATGACAGCGGTGAAATCACTGTTGATCCGGTGGAACTTGTCAGTGCAGATTGGTATCACTACGACAATCTGCCTTTGATCCCTTCCTCTGATACGATTGCCCGCCGTTTAATTGAAGATACGGTGGCGTTGTGTCGCCAGCATAGAGGCTAATCGCGCGATAAGTTGCTCATGTCTTACTAACGACTGGTTTTCACCAGTTGTGAATTTTCATCAACTAATTGAGCATAACAACGCGATTCTAAAAATGAGTACCCTCGCCTGTATTGGGCGAGGGCGTAGGGTGCTTTGGTGTGTTGGTATTATTCTTCGAGCCCGCGGTTTTTCAGCATTGACTCAATGCTTGGTGGCTTTCCACGCCAGTTGATATACAGTTTTTCCAAATCTTCACTGTTGCCACGAGACAATATCTTATCGCGGAAAATCTGCCCGTTCTCGCGCGTCAGCCCCCCGTGTTCGGTAAACCAGGCAAAAGCATCGTCTGACAGCATTTTCGTCCACAAATAAGCATAATAGCCGGCAGAATAACCGCCCCCCCAAATGTGCTTGAAGTAGCTGGAACGATAACGTGGCGGCACGTAGCTGAGAGCAATCTTATCTTGCTTCAGTGAATTGGCTTCAAATTTGTCCACGTCCTGCTGTGGCTGATCGGCGGTCAGCATATGCCAGTGCATATCCAGCAACGCCGCTGACAGCAGTTCAGTCATGTCATAACCTGAGTTGAATTTTTTGGCTTTATTGATTTTATCCACCAGTGCTTGCGGCATTGCTTCGCCTGTTTGGTAATGTCTGGCGTAGTGGGCAAACACTTTTGGATCTTGCGCCCAAAACTCATTGAATTGTGACGGGAATTCCACAAAATCACGGGCAGTGCTGGTGCCGGACAGGCTCGAGTATTCCTGAGAGGCAAACATGCCGTGCAGGGCATGCCCAAATTCATGGAACATGGTAATCACATCATCGTACGACAAGAGGGCAGGTTGACCCGGCGCAGGTTTGGTAAAGTTGGTCACGTTGTAAATGACAGGCTTGGTGCCGAGGAGTTTGGATTGGTCGACAAAATTACTCATCCAAGCACCGCCATTTTTATTGTCGCGTGCATAGTAATCGGTATAAAACAGCGCCAGAGGTTCTCCGTTTTTATCGAAGATTTCATACACGCGGACATCGGGTTGGTAAACCGGAATGTCTTTGCGTTCTTTAAAGGTAATGCCATACAGCAAATTGGCGGCATAGAACACGCCATTGTTCAAAACGTTATTCAGCTCAAAATAGGGTTTAATCTGAGATTCATCCAAATCATATTTTGCCTTGCGTACCTGTTCGGCGTAAAACGGCCAATCCCAAGCCTCCAGTTTGAAGTTCCCTTTTTGTTGATCAATCATCGCCTGAATGTCTTTGGCTTCACTTTCAGCGCGTGCAGTTGCCGCTGGTACGATATCTCGCAGGAATTTCAATGCGGCTTCAGGTGTTTTTGCCATCTGATCTTGTAGTTTCCACGATGCAAAATCAGCAAAGCCGAGCAGCTTGGCTTTCTCTGCGCGGACTTTCGCTAACCGGGCCAAGATTTGACGCGTGTCCGTATTGTCACCTTTTTCAGCACGGCTCCACGATGCTTCAAATAATGCCTTGCGAGTATCGCGATTTTTCAGATCTTGCAGGCTGGGTTGCTGAGTGGTGTTTTGCAATGCCAGCAGCCATTGTTTATCCAGCTTACGTTCACTGGCAGCCTGCGCAGCTGCAGCAATTTCCCCATCAGACAGGCCGTTCAGTAAGCTTTTGTCTTTGATCGTCAGTGCACTATTTTTGGTTGCTGCCAGCAGCTTGTTGCTGAACTGGGTGCTGAGTGTTGCGGCTTCCTGATTCAAAGCTTTTAATTTTGCTTTATCCGCATCAGACAGGTTGGCTCCGGCTAATTCGAAATCCTTATAAGTCACTTCCACCAATCGACGTGATTCAGGATCCAGATTCAATGTATCGAGCTGTTGGTAAATGGTTTTGATGCGGCTGAACAGCTTGCCGTTCAACGTTATTTCATCACTCATCGCTGCCATTTTTGGCGAAACTTCTTCACTCAGTTTTTGCAACCCTTCCGAGGTATTGGAGGAGGTCATTGCCCAAAATACGTTCGCCACCCGTGCCAGCGTTTCGCCCGATTTTTCCATTGCAGCAAAGGTATTTTCAAAATCAGGAGGGGCTGGATTGTTGGCGATCTTTTCTATTTCCTCCAGTTTCTGCTTAATACCCACCGCAATGGCCGGTGCATAGTCTGTCTCTTTTATTTTATCGAATGGAGGTGCCTGAAACGGCAACACACTCGGGGAGAGAAAAGGGTTTTGGTTTTTGTGTTGCTGTTGATTCACTTTATTGGTCACATTCACTTCCTTTATCTGAGCACTTGAGGCGTTTGAGTGGCCAGAACCCGGTTTATTCTCTTCAGCCTGTGCCTGAGTGCCCAGCGCCAAACCAATAGACAGTACTAAAATAGATAAGCGCATTAGTCGAAATTCCTCCATGTGGATCTAATAGGTTATTTATCAGTGAAAAAACTTCACAAGCGTTTTGATACAGCCGATTAACCACGGTCAATTAACTAACGTAAACAATCTATCCAACGATTAACTCAGAGTGCGAACTTAATGAGGGGGTATGGTATTGCGATAAACAATGTTTTTTTTGGTGTAATGCATAGATAACATTTAATTAACATCATGGTCGCGATTAATCAGTGTGCATAGTTCTTGTTACGAATTTTGTGATTCCGTACATAAATTTTTTTCATCTAAAAGGTGATTTGGTGGACGGGGGGATATTTATTGGTGGTCGCGACGGAAGTTCGGTTTACGACGTGTTATCATGCGGGCGCTTTTTGTTGATAATCAAGGGAGCCTGTCATGAATGAGTTGAAAAACGACCGCTATCTGCGTGCCTTATTGCGTCAGCCTGTTGATATTACACCTGTATGGATGATGCGTCAGGCCGGTCGGTATTTACCTGAGTATAAAGCTACGCGTCAGGAGGCGGGAGATTTCATCTCATTGTGCAAAAACACTGAGCTGGCTTGTGAAGTAACGCTTCAACCTTTGCGCCGTTTCCCGCTGGATGCAGCCATTCTGTTTTCCGATATTCTGACTATTCCCGACGCCATGGGGCTGGGTCTCTATTTTGAAGCGGGAGAAGGGCCACGTTTCCACTCTCCGATTATGAATCATGCCGATGTGGAAAAGTTGCCTGTGCCAGATCCAGAGCAAGAGCTGGGTTATGTCATGGATGCAGTGCGTGCCATTCGCAAGGCACTGGCAGGAGAAGTGCCCCTGATAGGTTTTTCTGGCAGTCCGTGGACACTGGCAACGTATATGGTTGAAGGGGGAAGCAGCAAAGCTTTCACCAAAATTAAAGCAATGATGTATGCCGAGCCTGCCACATTGCATATGCTGCTGGATAAATTGGCAAACAGCGTTATTCTATATTTGAACGCGCAGATAAAAGCGGGCGCTCAATCTGTCATGATTTTCGATACTTGGGGTGGTGTGTTGTCCCATCGCGATTATCCGGAATTCTCTTTGCAATATATGCATAAAATTGTCGATGGATTGATCCGTGAGCATGAAGGTCGCCGTGTGCCTGTTACCCTGTTTACCAAAGGGGGAGGCCAGTGGCTTGAGGCAATGGCGGCAACAGGGTGTGATGCGCTTGGGTTGGATTGGACAACGAATCTTGCTGACGCGCGTCGTCGTGTCGGGGATAAGGTAGCGTTGCAGGGAAATATGGATCCCTCCATGCTATATGCTCAACCGGCACGAATCGAAGAAGAAGTTTCGACTATCTTGCAGGATTTCGGGGCTGGCAGCGGGCACGTTTTCAATTTGGGACACGGTATCCATCAGGATGTTCCACCAGAGCATGCTGGTGTGTTTGTTGAGGCCGTTCATCGGCTTTCAGCAAAATATCATCAATAAAATTATGATTGATACAAAGGCACTACGTCAGGAACAGATAGAAAAATCACGGCTGGTTATCCGCCATGATTCCTTTTCTACAACGCCAAATTTTACCCCAAAATTTATTGCGGGTGCTGATGTTGGATTTGAAAATGGTGGTGCGGTAACCCGTGCCGCCATTGCGATATTGCATTATCCCTCCCTTGAATTGGTTGAGTATCAAATTGCCAAAGTCGATACGGTACTCCCCTATATTCCTGGTTTACTCTCATTTCGTGAATATCCTGCATTGATGGCTGCATGGCAGACCATAAAGCAGCGGCCCGATTTGATCATGGTGGATGGGCAGGGGATTGCCCATCCCCGGCGCTTTGGGATTGCCAGCCATTTTGGGTTGTTAGTGGATACGCCGACAATCGGGGTGGCGAAAAGCCGTTTGTGCGGTGAACATGAAGCGGTGGGAGATGCTCCGGGAAGTCGGCAGCCATTAATGGATCACGGGGAGCAGATTGGCGTCGTATTACGCAGCAAAAAAAGATGCAATCCACTCTATATTTCCATCGGTCACCAGATAAGCATTGATAGTGCAACCTATTGGGTCGAGCAGTGCATGAGAGGTTATAGACTGCCAGAACCGACTCGTTGGGCGGATGGGATCGCCTCAAATAGACCGTTTTTTGAGCAAACAATACAGAAAAGTCTATAATTGTGGCGGAAATGTGTGGATATTCTTGATTTTCAGGTAAACTTCGACGCAAATTAGGCATCATGAGTAACGACCAATGTTAAGAAACCCGATCCACCTGAGATTGGAGAAACTCGAAAGTTGGCAACATTTGACTTTTATGGCTAGTCTATGTGAGCGGATGTATCCAAATTATCAGGTGTTTTGTCACCAAAGCGAGTTTACAGATCCCACCTTATATCGCCGAATTTTAGATTTGGTGTGGGAGATTTTGGTCGTCAAAGATGCAAAAGTGAATTTTGATAATCAGCTGGAAAAATTGGAAACCATCATTCCCTCATCAGAAAATTATGATATTTATGGTGTGTATCCAGCGATTGATGCGTGCATTGCATTGGGTGAAACAATTCATTCTCGTCTGAGTGGCTCGACGTTAGAACATGCAATAGCCGTCAGTGAAATATCCATCCGTACTGTTGCCATGCTGGAAATGACGCAGGCAGGTAGGGAAATGACCGAGGATGAATTAAAAGTATTACCTGCCATTGAGGAAGAGTGGGATATTCAGTGGGAGATCTTCCGTTTATTAGCTGATTGCGAAGAGCGGGACATTGAATTGATTAAAGGATTAAAGGCTGATCTCCGTGAGGCGGGGGTTAGCAACATCGGCATAAATTTGGCGCAGTAACACATAAAACGTGACTTAGTGCTTGATTTGCCGTATTTAAAGGCTTCACATTTGCCCTCACTCTGTTTTACATTGGGGGGCGAAAAGAAGTGGCTATCGGTGCGTGTATGCAGGGGTGCTGTCAAATCGGCATATCCGTCGCACTCGATGCTTTGCAAACGATAAACACACTGTAAGGATAATCTATGAATAAGACCGAATTAGTTGATGCAATTGCAGCAGGCGCAGATCTGACTAAAACTCAGGCTAAAGCTGCTCTGGAGTCAACTTTGAATGCAATCACCGAATCTCTGAAAAGTGGTGATGCAGTGCAGTTGGTTGGCTTTGGTACTTTCAAAGTTAATCACCGTGCAGAGCGTACTGGCCGTAACCCACAGACCGGTAAAGAAATCAAAATTGCTGCAGCAAACGTACCTGCTTTCTCAGCGGGTAAAGCCCTGAAAGACGCAGTTAAATAATTGCATTGCAAAAAAAAATAAGAGGGGGAAAATCAAAACCCCTTTTGTTGATTCTACAGGGGCTGTTAGCATTAGGGTTCATCTCTTTGCTCAGCGCCTGTTCGATTCAATCAAACATCCCACTTTTCAGTGCCAGTGGTTTTGTAACTGGCGACGGCGTCGTCCGTTTATGGCGCTTGAATGATCAAAACAGTAAACCTCAAGTCATTATGAGTGTTTACAGCCCCTACCATCATAAAGATACCACCGTTACTTTCTATGAATACCGCCACGGCAATTTATGGCAGATCCGCCGTAATGTGCTTGGTCATTCTCCAATGGAAGATGCTCCAATAACAGAAACGCTGCGTATCGACCAAAATAATTCGGTCATTTTCAAGTTGCGGCAATTAAAAGATCGCAATGAAAAACTCACTGACGACGATATTTTGCGTTTACGGTTTGGCGCTGAACAAATAAAAGATATCAGCGATTCCTTGATTGCAGGTAATGTCAAACTGCTGCAAGGGCATTGGCAGCATGGGCAAGTCACCGCCTGTTCAGGGAAACAAGCGTTTGTTGAGTTTAAATTTGGTGACCAAAAGTGGTTGGCGGAGAGGCAAAGTAACAGCTCCGGCCCATTAACCATTGCATGGCTGGATTCACCAAAAGGAAACCAGCTACTATTGGTCGCCAATGATGATTTTTGCCGTTGGGAACCGACGAAAGATAAGCTGTAACTTTCGCCAGTTCAGGCTGACTTATTGTGAGTGCGCCTACTTTAAACGGTCAATGGCCCGATAACCGATGTCTTTGCGGTAAAAACAGCCGTCCCAATGAATGTACCCGGCTCTCTGGTATGCTTTTTCCTGTGCATCTTTAATATCGTTACCTAAGGCGGTGACACATAAAACCCGACCGCCCGCAGTGACAATTTTTCCTTCCTCAAATTGAGTTCCTGCGTGGAAGACTTTTTTATCGGCGCTTTCATCTTGCGTTAAGCCGTGGATGGTATTCCCCTTGGCATAACCGGCCGGATAGCCTCCAGCCGCCAGTACTACGCCGAGTGCAGGGCGGGGATCCCATGAAGAGATTTTTCCACCCAATTGCCCTTTGGTACCAGCAAGACACAGTTCAACTAAATCAGATCGCAGGCGCATCATGATGGGCTGTGTTTCGGGATCACCAAGACGGCAGTTAAATTCGATAACTTTTGGCTCGCCTTGCTTATTAATTATCAAGCCTGCATAAAGGAAACCAATATAGGTGTGCCCTTCGGCAGCCATTCCTTCAACAGTGGGATAAATGATCTTTTCCATGACGCGCTGGTGAATCTCATCCGTCACGACTGGTGCCGGAGAATAAGCCCCCATGCCTCCGGTATTCGGCCCGGTATCACCATCGCCTACACGTTTGTGATCCTGACTGGTCGCCATGGGAACCACGTTTTTGCCATCCACCATAACAATAAAACTGGCTTCTTCCCCATCCAGAAATTCTTCAATGACAATGCGATGCCCGGCATCACCAAATGCATTATCTGCCAGCATACCTTTGACGGCACTCTGTGCCTCTTCCATTGTCATGGCGACAACAACACCTTTACCGGCAGCCAGTCCATCAGCTTTAATGACAATTGGCACACCCATTGTTTCCAAGTAATCCAGAGCGGGTTCTATTTCCGTGAAATTTTGATAAGCCGCGGTGGGAATATGGTGGCGGGCCAGAAAATCCTTCGTAAACGTTTTGGAACCTTCCAATTGAGCCGCTGCTTGTGTCGGGCCAAAAATAGTTAATCCTGCTTGCTGGAAAGCATCAACAGTTCCTATCACCAAAGGCGCTTCAGGCCCAACAATGGTCAGGCCGATATCATAGTCTTGGGCAAATTTCAGTAATCCATCAATATCGGTTGCAGCAATCTCCACGTTTTCCAAGTTCGCTTCCAGCGCAGTGCCTGCATTGCCCGGTGCGACATATACCTTATCTGCCAAAGGCGATTGTGCCGCTTTCCATGCCAATGCATGTTCTCTCCCGCCGTTGCCAATGATCAATATGTTCATCTAAGACTCCTATATAAAGATAAAGCAGAAGATGTTAATGACGGAAATGGCGCATGCCTGTGAAGATCATAGCAATCCCATGCTCATCAGCAGCCGCAATGACTTCATCATCACGAATGGAGCCTCCCGGTTGGATAACGCAGCTGACACCCACTGAGGCAGCAGCATCAATGCCGTCCCGGAATGGGAAAAAAGCATCGGAAGCCATGGCACAGCCCTGAACTTCCAATCCCTCATCTGCTGCCTTAATGCCTGCTATCTTGGCGGAGTAAACACGGCTCATTTGCCCGGCACCGATACCAATCGTCATATTATTCTTGGCGTAAACAATGGCATTGGATTTAACGAACTTCGCCACTTTCCAGCAGAACAGTGCATCCTGCATTTCCTGTGCTGTTGGTTGACGCTGGGTTACGACGCGCAGATCACCTTCGGCAACCATACCTAAATCACGGTCTTGTACCAGCAACCCACCATTAACACGTTTGAAATCGAACCCTGCAACGGGGGAATGCCATTCGCCACATGCCAGAACCCGGACATTTTGCTTGGCCGCCAGAATAGGCAGGGCAGCTTCATCAATAGAAGGCGCGATAATGACTTCAACAAACTGGCGCTCAATGATGGACTTGGCAGTTTCCACATCCAGAGCGCGGTTAAACGCAATGATGCCGCCAAATGCAGAGGTAGGATCGGTTTTGAACGCCAGATCATAAGCCGCATGAATATCAGCACTGGTTGCAACACCGCAAGGGTTGGCGTGTTTAACAATCACACAAGCCGGTTCAGAAAAGGCTTTGACACATTCCAGTGCGGCGTCAGTATCCGCGATATTGTTATAAGAGAGCGCCTTGCCTTGTAACTGAGTTGCTGTCGCGATTGATGCCTCAGCAATTTGTTCTTCTATATAGAAGGCTGCATCTTGATGGCTGTTTTCGCCATAACGCATATCTTGCTTTTTAATGAGGTTCAAATTCAGGGTGCGGGGGAAGCGTCCTGATGGTTGGTCAGTATCACCATGATAAGGTACAACCAATTTGCCAAAGTAATTGGCAATCATGCTGTCGTAAGCGGCGGTATGTTCAAATGCCTTGATGGCCAAGTCAAAGCGAGTAGCGTGTGTCAGTGAATTTTGGTGGCTATCCATCTCTGCAATAATTTTGCCGTAATCCTGATTGTTGACAACAATCGTGACATCCTTGTGATTCTTGGCCGCAGAGCGAACCATTGTCGGGCCGCCGATATCAATGTTCTCAATGGCATCTTCCAGAGAGCAGCCCGGTTTTGCGACAGTTTGTGCAAAAGGATAAAGATTAACGACAACCATATCTATTGGCGCAATGTGATGTTGCGTCATTACGTCATCGTCCAGTCCACGGCGACCCAAAATGCCACCATGAATTTTGGGATGCAGCGTTTTAACTCGTCCATCCATCATTTCAGGGAAGCCGGTGTGATCCGAAACTTCGGTGACGTTTAGCCCGGCTTCAGACAACAGGCGAGCAGTGCCACCTGTTGAAAGCAGTTCAACATCACGATTGGATAAAGCCTTGGCGAATTCTACAACCCCCGCTTTGTCAGAAACACTTAGCAGGGCACGACGGATTGGACGAAGCTGTTGCATTGGTGTGATCCCTTGAATTTCATAAAACAAGAATGTGTTATTGAGAAAAACGACTCATTAAGAGAAAAAAATGGCTTCTGCAATAACATTTCAAAACAAACTAAAAAATCATGTGGTGATTTTTACCTCGCAGATTGTAGCGCAAACGTTTGCGCGATGCTCGACAAATTTTGCCGAAATATCAGATTGTGAATAACTCTGTGTTTAACATGGTATAAATAGGGGTTTTGCTGTGTAATACAGCAAACGGTAATTTTTATTGAAAAAAACTATTGTCACTTCCGTAAAACTCCCTATAATGCGCCACCACTGACCGACGCTGAGCTGAGACAAGCCGCTGAGGGAAGTGAGAGAAAAGCGAAAATAAACGCTTGACTCTCGAGGCGAAAAGCGTAAGATAC
>NZ_VCDN01000024.1:0-7936 GCF_033949405.1 Xenorhabdus santafensis
GAATATTACCGCCTTTTTATTGATGTATTACCGCCTTTTTATTGATGTATTACCGCCTTTTTATTGATGTATTACCGCCTTTTTATTGATGTATCGCATTGTATGACATTGATTTTTTTATATAAAAAAAGGCCGAAAACAAGATAAAAAACAAAAAAACAAGTTTAAAAAAGACGTGTCCTGTGGATAAATCGCAAAATTTAGTCAGACCGATCGCAGAAAAGGATGTCGCAGCGATGCTGCTCCCTTCAATTGCCCTACGGGCATTCTTGATAGTTCCCTCACTTTGTTCGGTCAGAAAAAGGCTACCTCAAATATCAATACACAACTCTAATAGTCATCGCTGTAAGATTCTTTCGTCTTCGACCATCCAGCTATTAAATAGCTTTATGAATCGGATCATTAGTTCGCTCCGCTCACAGCTTAGCAGGGATAGGGGTTGATCGAAGATAGGATCAACCTCCCCTTTTTTATCGGCTGAGGATCTTCGAGGATCCTTTTTGCATTACCAAGCAGCCTCCCATGCTCTTAACGAGCATAAAAGCCCCTTAAAAACGCTTGTGAGCGTTTTTTATTACGTAACCGCAGCCTTCCCGGATGAAAAATCAAAACTGCTTAAAATCGCTTACAGGATGTTTAATTAGATTTTTCTTTTCTGATATTGTTTTCCTCACGAGAAAAGATCGTCAGTTATCAATATTCGTACCTGATTCAGGTAAATCATCTTTATTATCCTTTATTTACATCTTATTGATTTTATTATTGAATATTTTTAATTAAACCGTTAATCTGCCAAGGCTATCGGCAAAATCCGATAGTCGGGGATTTGCAACCCCGTAAGTTCTCCACTGGTAGGATGTTTCTACCAGTGTGCCTGCACTCGCTCATTCAATGGCGGTTCAGGCAGGGGAGGCTTCGGCCTCGCCGGCTGAGAACTCCGGTATTGCAAACCCTGCTTGAACCGCCACCAATCATAAGAATGAGGTGAAGCAGGAATGAAACCGACCGAAGACTGGCATCCCGCCGAAGTTGTCGCCGCATTACGTAAAATCGGCACCAGTATGGCTGAACTCTCCCGTGAATTTGGGCTAGGTTCCTCAACACTATCCAATACCCTTAACCGTGGCTGGCCTCGGGGGGAATGGATTATTGCCCTACGCCTCAATCTGCACCCGTCCCAAATCTGGCCCAGTCGCTATTTTGATCACAACGGTTACTTGAAAGAACGTAAGCCTCGTCACTCCTCGCGAGAGATTGGTGGTGAGTTAGTCAATAATTTTGATAGTCAAAACACGGGAAGCAGCATGGCGGATGAAATACTGTTAAAAACCGGATTACAGCTTTTGAGGGAAGAATGTAACATCTCGGCCAGAGAGATATCGGAAGCGCTAAATATTCCTCTGTTGTCTGTTGTTCAGATAGAACGTCTGGCCAAAGATGTAAAACTGTCTGACCTGAGACGCTATATTGAAGCGATAGGCGGGGAGCTTAGTCTACGTGTCAAATTGCCTAGTGGTGATATCAGAACGTTCAAGGTATGAGATTTATCAACAAAATATCATCAGGGGCATCCATTATCACGATGCCTCAGTGTTTTTAAATAGGCTTGTTATCTGTTTTGTTTTCAGCAAGCAACTGATCACCGATACTTTTCAGTACCCTGATTTCTTCTGGTGTACACTTGCTCAGTTTTGACAATGCCCCGACGAACGCGCCGGCATCAAACTGTAGTTGTCCGGTTTTCTTGTCGATTAAGCCGGCTACACTAACCAGTCCTGCGACTTTAAACATTTCGTGATTGCGTGCCTTACGGGCGGCTAAACGTTCTGCATTGATCACTTTCGCTGCTGCCCCTTTGGCTTTCATGGCTCGTTCAGCGGCTTTTTCTGCCCGAACCAGTACAGCCAGTTTGCGATCCTCGTCGCGATCCCTGTTCTCTGTGGTTGCCAGTTTGAAGAGCAGTTGTTGGTGCTCTGTGGGTGATTTCAGCCCTCTGATGTAACTAATACGTGCGTTGAGCCATTCGTTGCTTTTGTTCATGATTAACCTCATTCTCTGATGCCGGCATTTCAGCGTTTTTTCCTTACTAATAATCCTACCCTTTTGTTCGCCTGTTGCAAAATTAGCATAATGCAAATCGGCTCACTATCGGGTAGGATTATTAGTAAGGCGCGCTTAGATGTTTCTCTTCGAAGAAGAGAAACGCGCGTTTGGGGCGCAGCCCCAAATGATAACACCGAGAGATATGAAATTATGGCAATAGCCCGGTTAAGTGTGAAAGTCGGCAGGAAAGGGAAAGGGGCACAACATGCCGCTTACATTGCCCGTGAAGGCAAGTACAAGAACCGTCTTGATAAAGGTGAACGGCTGGAAGCGACCGACTACGGCAATATGCCTGCATGGGCGGCAGGCTACCCGCAACAATTCTGGCTGGCTGCAGATGCGTTTGAGCGGCAGAACGGCACGGCTTACCGAGAAATGGAGATTGCTTTGCCCCGTGAGTTGACCCCTGAACAGCGGGAAACACTGATCCGTGATTGGGTGAAACAAGAACTGGGGGAGCTACATGCTTATCAGTGGGCTATTCATGTGCCGGTTGCGGCCGATGGCGGCGAACAGCCACATTGCCACCTGATGTTTTCAGAGCGCATCAATGACGGGATTGCCCGCGATCCTGCCCAGTATTTCAAACGTTTTAACCGAAAATCACCGGAGAAAGGCGGCAGCCAGAAAGCGAATACCGGCTTAGATCCCGTGACCAGAAAGGCGCAGCTGGTTGCGCTGCGTGAACGCTGGGAAGAGGCCTGCAATCAGCATCTTGAACGGGCGTTGCGTCCTGAACGTATTGATATGCGAAGCTATGCGAAACAGGGCGTAGACCTTGTACCGGAGAAAAAAATGCTGCCCAGTGAATGGCGGCAGCCACAACAACGGCAGGTGATCACGGAGTACCGTCATATCCGGCAGGAGCACATGCGCAGCCTTAAGGCTGTCCAGTTTGCGGAGAGACAGCAAAATCTAGCCTATTCACCTGAAATAACCCGTGATAAGCAACATTTCAGAGATAAACATGAACTTTTTCACGGTGTACAGCGTTTCAGAGAAGAGTATCAAGCGGAAAAAATCCGTCAGGCAAAAGAGGCGCAACACCGTCTCGAGGAGCAACAGCGTCAAGCACAGCAAGCAAGGCTGGACAGGCTCCAAGAACAACAACGCCTGGAACAACAACAGGCAAAACAGAAAAAAACACGGCGGCCTTCGCCAGGGCGTGGTTTTAGCAGATAGCAGAGAAACACATGAAAGTATCCACGGATTTTGAAAGAATTTCCGGTTACCTCACGGTACTGGAAGAGCAGCAGGCTATTGTGACTGACATGATAGACGACATGGCCGATGCTAAAAACACGGCCTTTGATGCCATCTTGGAGGCGAAGGCTTCGCTGGAACTGGCGACCCATGCACTTAAAAAGCAACTGGCCGAGCTGGATCATATCGAAGTGCAAAAAGCGCACATGCGCCAAGTGTTAAGCGAGCTGGACACGATTAAACACTCGACGTTACGTTCATTGGATGAAAGTGCAAAACAGTTTACGGATCTGGCGCAAACCGTGCCGAACCAGATTAACCAAAACGTGATGGAAGTTCTGCAACATGTCGATATTGCAGGGGCAGTCCGGCAGCGGACGGATGCGCAGATGGAAGCGATAGCATTGCAAGTTAGGGCGCTGACGACCCATAGTCACCAGTTTTCAGAAGATATTCAGATGGCCCAACATGCGCTGAAACAGCGTTATGAGCAACTTCAAAATTACTTTTGGTGGCTTGTCGGGGGCGGTTTGTTGGCTATCGTGCTTGTGACCGCTTTCAGTGCCAAATTCTTTTTTGGTCAAGCGGTTGATCGGAACTTCAATGCGATGATAAGTACTTACAACCAAGTTGGAGAGCTAAAAAAACAAATTAGTGTATTGGAACGCAAACTTAATCAGTCCTCCGATAATTCCGAAAAAACAAAGAAAAAATAGCTATTAACTATATTGTTACTTATGTTTTTATTGCCTATTTTCAAATAAAATGGCTTACTTGGAGTTCATTAACAACAAAGAGGAAATACAATGCAGTATACTACTTACATGGAAATTTCAGGGGCAATACAAGGATTGCTATCGAAAAACTGTTCAGGCAATGATGCTCACAAAGATAAAATACAGCTCCACTCCCTTGAGTTATCAAAAGGCATTGATGGTCTGAATGAGATAGAAAAAATAATTTTTGAAAAAAACGTAGATGGTGCATCACCTTTGTTACTTAATGCCATCGATAAAAATGAGTATTTAGAATTAACTGTATTTCAGTGCGTTGATGACAAAATAACCCATGAATTTAAGTTAGATAATGCCTTAATAGAAAAGATAAACACTATTTTCTCAGAGGAGAATAAAAAATCACCTTATGAGAAAATACAAGTAAAACTAAATGTATAACTCATGATAATTATGAGTTGCAAAAATACTGTTGCCCATAAAAAAGAAAAATTATGAACATAAAAAATAACAGTGCTTATTTATTAAGCAGGCTATCACAAAAAGAAACTCAATCTTTAAAAGATGCATATGAAAGGGATATTTTGTATTTAAGAAGTGAATACGAGAAGGAAAATAAATCTTTAAAAAAAGCATATGAGAAAGAGATTAAAAAGTTAAGAGATAGTCATGAGAAAGAAATTAAATCATCAAAAGATTGGGGTGAAGAGGAAATTCAATCTCTAAATGATGCATACGAGAAAGAAATTAAATATTTAAACGACTCATATGAGAATGAAATTCAATCTCTAAATGATGCCTGTGAGAAAGAAGTTAAATCAATGGAAAGATACAATGAATGGCTTAATGACTTACTTCATTGGGATGTAAAGACAATTCTTGCATCAAACGCTATATTAATATCCCTTTATTTTTTAACAATACATATATCTAATAACAGCCCATTACTGATGTTTTATATTTTCGCTTTCATGTATTTTTTGGTTTCTTCTTTTACTTCCTTTATAACATCATTAGATAAAAAAATAAGTTACTACCTATACTTGAAAGCGAAAACTATTTACTTTTTCGGCTATTTTAATTCTCATCATCATTAAAAAGATAATCATCAATAAGATGATAATTATCTAGCAGTAAAAAACCCTTAATTGATGCATTACCAATTTTGTAAGCAAGCATAGGGTTGCTAGTAAGTGAAAATTTTCTTTTAAGATCAGACGCTGCCCACCTAAATAATCTAACACCTTTCTCAGTAAAAAGTTTATCTAAAAATGGAACTTTTTTTAAACCATGTTTTGATTCCATAGGTAAATTTATAATTCTTTTAGCTTTATCATATTTAGTAAGAACGGCAAAACCAAAATACATAGAAACCCCAAAATCTAAAAGATCATATGCTAGAGCCCCAGTACCCTCCTTAGCCCCTAAAGCTAAAAAACCTTCTTCTGTTAAAAAATGAGCAGGATTTATGGGTTCAACCTTACCGTCTGTAAATTCATAAGCGATATTGGTAGCTCCGACTATCACGCTGTTACCACCTGTAACCATCCCTAGAGCTCCGAATCCTCTAAGCTCTTTACTTTTTACTGCTCCACCCATTCTAAACGCTATACGACCAAACCCATACTGCACAACACCACCGACAATGGTTAACGTATTTTTACCATAAAACACATAACCTTTTCCTGAATACTCTTGAGTTTTTAAGTAAGATTTTTTATCTTTTTTTCGTAATTGTTCATAACCATATCTTTCTGAATCATATTCAAATTGCATTTCATCTGCATATCGTGAGGCCTGTGCTAAATATTCTACCCCTCTCCCTTGTTTATAATTATATAAGGCAATTTGAAAGTCATTTTTTATCATCCTAACAACCTGGCTAATTTCATACCTGTAACCATTTTTAGACTCAATATAATCCAATAAATAAGCAGATGAATATTTAGAAAGCTTGATTAATTCATTGGAAAAAAAATTAAATTTTGTCTCTAAAATTGTTGATGACATTAGTATACCCTCTCATCCCATATGCTATAAGTGCTAGTTCCGGCAGTTACATGCTCCCACGTAATGGATTTAAATTTAATGGATAGAGATTCCTCGGGTTGCGCATCATTATGTGTTATGGAGTTTGGGCAAAAGAAATTCAAATTCACCAACGATGCTTCGGTTAACTTAATTTTATAATATAATTCAAGACCACCATTCATCGACGTTCGATAAAAGAAAAATTCACATGTTAATATTTCATTTGATGTTAATGCCTGTGATAATAAAGGAGATGATTTGTCGATAGGTTTACGTATATCTATAGGTTGAAAGTTCACATTTTGATGCATTGATAAGTTAGAAGAAAATTCATTAATTAATATTTCATCCTCATGCCCTTTTTGATACTTATTACCTATAGAATCTACAGTAGAACACCCTCCAGAAATCAAGCCCTGTGTCTTGCCTTGTAACTTAAGATAAATAACATTTGCCATAAACATATCCTGTTAGTTTTATTAAAAAAATCATCTTATTACAAAAACAAACAAAATAAAATATTAACAATGGAAAAATCATCTTACTTATAAGATAAGATAATTATGACCAATTATGTTAAACGGGTAAGGATAGTTACTAAAAATACCAGTTAGGTGCGTTAAAAACACCTATAAATGGGGTATAAAAATCACAGTTTATTTGGCTGGTTTTTAACAGAATACAGAGCAAAAAATACTATTTACACGTCTAATGTTTAGAGTACGGTGTCATACACTACTATGTACCATTCTCGATGCCCACACTTCTTGCTAGATAATCACTTGGAAAATTAACATTTTTTCACGTTACGTTAATATTTTTGAGCTTACAGAATGGTTTTATTCACTAAATGTGGATGTTTTTTTGTTTTTTTAGACTGTTATAAATGAGTATTGAAGGTGCTATAAATTTATAGATATATATAATTTTTTTATTATTTAACATATGTTATATTAATGAATAAAACTAAGTGAAATAAACTCTATTTATATAGCCATTTTAATTTGCTTGTCTTCTTTGAATTGAAAATGTAGAGATACGACAGTGCGTCCTTTCTTTACTGTATCTACGGTGACGACTAGATCACTTTTTTCGTTTAATTCTTTTATGCATGGTTTTATGATTGAGTCATTTAGAGTTCTAAACTCTTTGTATTTATCTTCTAAATTTAGAATGGTACGAAAGTCATTGATATCAACTAGCCTATCACCTGTTTTTTTGAACTGCATTAACAACTCATAAATCCGAATGCTATAAGTACGCTTCAGTGCAGAAACATTCTTAACAGCAATACTGGTAAATTGTCCTTTAAGTTGCGTTAAATAAGGCATTATGTAGTCAGAGAAGCTAATTTCTATCTTTCCTTCTCCATCGAAGTATTTTGCTTTGCGTTGAATCCAACGAATATCTTCTTTGTTGTCTTTCCAATGAATAATAACCGTTCTATCCCACAACCGCTCTATCGCCTCTTGTAAACGGCGTTCTGCATGTTTACGGTTCATGTCAGGGAATGCTAGGTAAAATTCATCAGCCGTAAGTTGAAAAGTTTTTTTGGGATTCTCATCTTTCGGATTGAGTTTACCAATACACAAAAGCAAAACCCTTTGTTCTTGTAAGGTAAGCTTGTAACTAGCTTCTATCAATGCATTGGATTTGTAGGCTATAAGTTTACTCATATTTGATAGTTCCCTCACGTTGTTCGGTCAGAATAAATCTACCTCAAGTGTCAATATGCAGCTCAAATCATTGCTACATTTTATCCCTTAAAACATCAATTGGATTAATTATAGTTGATGATTCATATTCATCAATTGTTTTTTTTTGTGTTGATGTATTGATGTGAATATTACCGCCTTTTTATTGAT
>NZ_VCDN01000025.1:0-75199 GCF_033949405.1 Xenorhabdus santafensis
TGTGACAGCCGGAGAGACGGCAAATTCTGAACAGACTATTCACTGAGTAGTTTTTCCAGAATGTTATATAAGTTTTGACCCTGTGCAGTCTCATAAAAACAGGCTTTATAAAGCAGACCAGTTGAATAAGCTAAATGAGGTAAAAATGGTGATAATTCAATCCCATGAAAATGGCGACATCTCAGTAGCAGTTGATGGATATCAGGCAACTTATGATAGGAATGGAAAGCTGAAAGAAAGTATTTGTCGCTCGAAATACGCCCCTGAAATACTTTTTATCCCCGCACCTTCAAAACAGAAAGTAGAACAGAAACAAGCAGGCATTACTGCTGAGAGTTTCAAAACCTTCGATATCAAGGCCGAGGTGACTTACGTAAATTCGTCGCTCAACATTGACCCAGCCAAGATAAGTGAAGCCAAGATAAAGGCTTCTGACGATCACATCCGCCAACTCATTCGCAAAGAGCTACAGCGGTTCGTCAATCGTGAGCGCCGGCTAGGCGGACTGTTCTCGAAGTGGTGATGCGATGCCGCCACGTATACCCAGAGCCTGCCGCAAGCTACGGAACTATCCCGGATGTAAAAGGGCAAATTTCTGCTTTTTGATGCTGTTCCTCTTGAAATCTCTCTCAATATTTTCTATTTAACCAGCGCAAATTAATTTTTTATGTACCAAGTTATGTATATTTTTCATTTGTACATATTTGTGTATATAGATGATTTTTATGTTATCAGTAAGCGACGGCTATCGATATTCCGGGGAATTAACAAGAAAAACAGCCATTCATTACCGGAGAATAACCTTTGACCGGGCAAATTCGTTTCCGACGAATTTGCCGCTCTCTAGTCATCTTGGCGCAACTTTGAAATCCATGGGGCATTAGTTTTTCGCTGGTTGTAAAATTGATGTCACTTCATTTTGCGAGATCAACTTAGCCCCTTTAGCCGCCATTTCTTCTAATGCGTGCTGACTATCATCAGCCTGAATATTGACACCACGGCAACCATCAACAATGACATAGGTTTCATAGCCCAGCATCAGAGCATCAAGTACTGTGAATTTGACGCAATAATCTGTTGCGATGCCCAATACCAGCAGCCGCTGTATATTCTGCTCTGTCAGCCATCCATGCAAACGTGTTTTACTTTGATGATCATTATCGAAGAATGCACTGTAGCTATCCAGTTGGGGGTTTTCTCCTTTGCGGAAAACTTCCTGAATGGCAGATTGATTCAACGCAGAATGAAACTCTGCGCCAAACTGGCCTTGGACACAATGCACCGGCCACCACACTTGGGGAATACCATTAAGTTCGCCCAATTCGCCAACTGGTTGCCCGGCGTTGGCTGCAAAACTCATGTGGTTTGCCGGATGCCAATCCTGACTTGCAATGATCGCGATATTGTTGTTCTGGCATAGGGCAATAACATCATTTGCGGCTTTGATAACGTCATCACTTTCTTTGACTGCCAACGCGCCCCCAGTACAGAAATCGTTCTGCAAATCGATAAGTATTAATGCGGTTTTCATCATATTCCTCGATGTATGCTTTTGCTTACACTTTGTTATTCATCGGAATAGCTCAGTTCTCCACGCAGATTTTGTTGCATCAGGTGGCGAATTTCTTCAGATGTATAAGATTGGCTCAGAAGATAATGTAATTTTGTCAAGGCGGCTTCGAATGTCATGTCATACCCGCTAATCACGCCTGACGCAGCCAGAGAATGACCGGTTGCGTAGCCCCCCATATTGACTCGACCAGAAATGCATTGTGTCAGATTAATGACGATGATCCCCCGTTCGGTTGCGTCTTTTAACGTTTTCAACAACGCGCTGCATTGAGGGGCGTTGCCGACACCATACGAACGTAAGATTAATGCCTTGACGGGTTGCATCAGGATGTTTTCAACCACTTGGCTGGATAACCCCGGATAAATTGTTACAACCCCAATGGGTTGTGATGTGATCGGGTTTACGGCAAATGCGTTATGGCTGGCTGGTATGGGTGTTGTTTTAAACGTTCGGATATTGATTCCGGCTTCCATTAAGGGTGAGCAGTTAGGGGATGAGAAAGCATCAAAACCATCAGCATGGGCTTTAATGGTTCTGTTTCCCCGGAATAATTTATTGTTGAAAAACAGGCTGACTTCATTGACAGGATAATTGGCCGCAAGATAGAGCGCGTTAAGCAGGTTTGTTTGTCCATCAGAACGCAGGGCTTCCAAAGGAATTTGTGACCCTGTCACAATGACGGGCTTGTTGAGGTTCTCAAACATAAATGATAGAGCTGAGGCTGTGAAAGCCATGGTATCTGTGCCGTGCAGGATAACAAATCCATCATAATTGTGATAATTCTGGTAAATATCATCCGCGATAATACCCCAATCGTCAGGACTCATATCAGAAGAATCAATCAAGGGATGATGTTCACGGATGGTAAACGTCGGCATTTCTGGACGGTGAAATTCGGGCATCTTGGCGAGTTGTTGCTGTAAGTGGCCGGAAACGGGAATGTAGCCATTGGGGGAGTGCTGCATCCCGATTGTACCGCCAGTGTAAACAACATAGATGGATTTTTTCTGCATATTAACCTGCGTATTACGTCTCAATAAATATTTTTAGCCGATTATATACCTGTCGTCTTTCAAGTTGCAGCTTTGTCTCTGTACTCCATCTTGAAATCCAATGGGGGTGGGCGATATATAGAATAAAAAAAGCCTGATGGTGAGATCAGGCTTCAAATTTATACAAGAATTTACCCGTTGTTCTTAACGAATGTCGGCGCAATTCAGGCAGAATGAATAAATGTTCTTTGGATCATTCATGTTGTTATAAAACACGGCTTGCTTTTTCATGTCTTGCGCCATTTGGGCAAACGGTGCAGGTAACATTGATTGCAATACATTCGGCAGCAATGCTTGGGCGGATGACGTCATTCCCAGCAACATTCTTTCTGTAAATGATAACTCAGGCTGCATCCAGTTCAGGGACGCATCTTTGATGCCCGCCAACTCTGCGGCTTTTTTAACGGCATCATCAAAATCACCAAGCTGATCGACCAAACCATGTTTTTTGGCATCTAAGCCACTCCAGACTCGACCTTGTGCGATTTGATCAACTTCTTCCAGTGACTTATTCCGAGATTTAGCAACCAGTCCGATGAATTTGCTGTAGCCATTTTCGATAGAGAGTTGCATCAGGTCAGAGAATATTGGGTTGATCCCTTTTGTTACCGAAATATCTGCCAGTGGCGTAGTTGAAATACCATCTGTATTTACGCCAAGATAATCCAACCCTTTCTCAATAGTCTGGATGACACCAAAAATACCAATAGAGCCTGTCAAGGTATCAGGATCGGCAATGATGTAATTTGCTGGAGTGGAAATCCAGTAACCTCCAGAGGCTGATGCGCCGCCCATCGAAACAACGATAGGCTTGGCATTTTTGCCATTATTTTCAGCGTCGCTGCGGATCGCAACCAGTTCACTGCGAATAGCCTCAGATGCAGTGACGCTACCACCAGGGCTGTTTACCCGCAATACGATAGCTTTTATGTTGGGATTTTGGCGGGCTTCACGTAATTGCTCCACCGTGCTATCGCTTCCTATGGAATCCGGTAATTGTTTACCATCTATAATCGAACCTTCAGCAACAATGACAGCAATGTTGCCATTCTGGTTATCTGAGTCCTGTATCGATTTTTGGGCAATATAGTCATAGATACTGATGTAGTTGAAATGCTTTTGTTCTGCATCCCAACCAAACTTCGCTTTCATTTTATTTTCAACTTCACTGCGTGACGCAATATGATCCACCAATTTATTTTGATAGGCATACACTGCAGAATCGCCACCGGCTTTGCGGAGTTTTTCAATAAGATTAGCTGCGCCGGGGAAAACCTGGTTGGCAGGAATTTTCCGATTGACGGCAACCGTATTTAAATAACTATTCCATATTTCATTAAGCCATAGGCTGTCAGCTTCACGTGCCGCATCCGACATATTGTTCCGCAGCATAGGCTCCACGGCAGATTTGTAAGTTCCGACACGGAAAATATGGGTAGAAACTTTCAGCGTGTCCAATAAAGATTTGTAATACAAATGGTTGGTTGAGAAACCATGAATATCAATCATCCCTTGTGGAGACAAATATATTTCATCAGCATAACTGGCTAACAAATATTGCGATTGGCTGTAAGCTTCACCAATGGCAAAAACGCGTTTGCCTGTTGCCTTGAATTCGTTGATAGCCTTACCGATATATTTCAAAGATGGTTGATCCGCCCCTATGAAATCGCTCAGCTTCAATACCATTCCGGTAATTTTGGGATCATTTTTGGCCCGGCGAATACTGTCAACCACATCAAATAGAGATGTTTCTTGATAATTATTGCTGGCAGGGCTGAAAAGGTTTTTGCCTACTTGCTCAAGTGGGTTTTTGACGGCTGTCTGATCAACGACAATGCCGGATAAATTAACATACAATGCCCCACTATATTTATCGCCAGATTTGATCTGTTGTTGATAAATAACTACGCCAGAAGCAATGACTATAATAAGTAGGAAAAAAATAATATTGGAAATCAGCTCACGGACAAAATTTAGCAGCTTCCAACACCATTTAAATAGAGCTGCTATAAAATTCCATAAAGTACGCATATCGTCTCCGGTTATGGGGTCAAGTTGAGGTATCCTAATCAGCTCGTTTGTAAATGTCAGCTGGAAATCATGCAAATGAACAGAAAAAATCGTTTCTATGCTTTCATTCATTAACGAATAAACAGAGAATGTGGTGCCGTGACAGATTATCTTACTCAGGAGAACATCATGAATGCTTTGGAACTTTTGTTAAATCGCCGTTCAGCATCACGTTTAGTGACACCGGCCCCCGCAGGAAATGAACTACAACATATTATAGCAGCAGGAATGAGGGCACCTGATCATGGGGCACTGCGTCCTTGGCATTTTGTTGTGATGCAGGGAGAAGGCATTGATAAGTTTAGTCAGCTTCTTGAGAAAGCAGCAATTGAAGGGGAACTGGGCAGCGAAGTGGCAGAAAAAGCGAAAAATGCACCTTATCGCGCCCCCATGATTATCACGGTGATTGCCAAGGTGGTTGAGCATCCGAAGGTTCCAGCATGGGAGCAGGTTGTGGCGGCTGGGTGTGCTGTTCAGGCCATGCAGATGGCGGCTGTTGCTCAGGGGTTTGGCGGAATATGGCGTTCTGGCTCATGGACAGACGATCCCGTTGTGCGTTCAGGCTTGGGATGTGAAGAGAATGACAAAATTGTCGGGTTCCTCTATTTAGGTACTCCAGAATTGAGAGCACCAACAAAAGTGGCAACTCCCGATTTGACGAACTTTGTCAGCTACTTCTAACTGGGTTACTGTTAACTGGAGAGTATGATGTCAACTGAAATCCGTCTGACTCAATATAGCCATGGTGCCGGATGTGGCTGCAAAATCTCCCCTAAAGTATTGGGAACGATCCTGCATAGTGAACAGGCAAAATTTCTCGATCCCAATTTACTGGTCGGCAATGAAACCCGTGATGACGCCGCTGTTTATGATATCGGTAATGGTACAGGCATCATTAGCACCACGGATTTTTTTATGCCGATCGTTGATGATCCGTTTGATTTTGGCCGTATTGCAGCAACTAATGCCATCAGTGATATCTACGCAATGGGTGGTAAACCTATTATGGCAATTGCTATTTTGGGGTGGCCTGTTGCCAAATTGTCTCCGGAAATTGCACAAAAAGTCATTGAAGGTGGCCGGGCGGTTTGTAAAGAAGCGGGTATTTCTCTTGCAGGCGGGCATTCGATTGATGCGCCGGAACCTATTTTCGGTCTGGCCGTGACTGGAATTATCGATATTGAGAAAGTGAAGCGCAATAATCAGGCAAAAGCAGGAAGTTCCCTGTACCTGACTAAACCCTTGGGGGTTGGTGTATTGACCACAGCCGAAAAGAAAGGCCTGCTTCACCCAGAACATCAAGGCGTTGCGAAAGAAACAATGTGCCGGTTGAATAAAGCCGGGGCTGATTTTGCGAGCATTCATGGTGTGACGGCAATGACGGATATAACAGGCTTTGGCCTGTTGGGGCATTTGAGTGAAATCTGCGAAGGTTCTGGGGTTCAGGCCACAGTCAAATTTTCACAGGTGCCAAGATTGCCGGATGTTGACTATTATATTGACAAAGGTTGCGTACCCGGTGGCACTGGACGCAACTTTGACAGTTATGGGCATTTGATTGGAGAAATGACAGATAGCCAACGTCAGCTCCTGTGTGACCCTCAAACTTCGGGTGGTTTATTGCTGGCGATTTTGCCAGAAGATGTAGAGAAGGCGAAAGCCATTGCACGAAACCACGACATTGATCTGATAGCTATTGGTGAGCTGAATGAACCACGCTCAGACAGGGCATTAATAGAAGTTGTTGAATAAATTCCATGCGTCTTTTTATTGCAGAAAAACCCAGCCTCGCGAGAGCTATTGCAGATGTTTTACCGAAACCTCATCGGCGTGGGGATGGGTTTATCGAATGCGGAAATAATCAGTTTGTGACCTGGTGTGTCGGCCATCTTTTGGAGCAAGCTGAACCAGATGCTTACGACAGTCGTTATGCTCGCTGGGTATTGGCTGATTTGCCGATTATTCCTGAAAAATGGCAGCTAAAACCACGGGAAGCCGTGGCGAAGCAATTGAATACCATTAAATCTTTGTTGGAAAGGGCAAGCGAAATTGTTCACGCCGGTGACCCTGATCGTGAAGGGCAATTGCTGGTGGATGAGGTGCTGGATTTTTTGGATCTGGAAGCCGGAAAAAAGCAGAATGTCCAACGTTGCCTCATCAACGACCTGAATCCACAGGCGGTAACGAAAGCGGTAGAGCGGTTAAGGAGTAATCGGGAGTTTATTCCGTTGTGCGTTTCCGCACTTGCCAGGGCCAGAGCAGATTGGCTGTACGGCATCAACATGACCCGTGCTTATACGTTGTTGGGAAAAAACGCGGGTTATCAGGGCGTCTTATCCGTTGGACGTGTCCAAACACCTGTTTTGGGGTTGGTTGTTCGCCGCGATGAAGAGATAGAAAATTTTGTGCCGAAAGATTTTTTTGAAGTCAAAGCACATATTGTTACACCAAATGAAGAACGGTTTACGGCAGTATGGCAGCCAAGTGAATCTTGCATTGATTTTCAGGATGAAGAAGGGCGGGTTATCCATCGAAATCTGGCTGAACATGTTGTCGCGCGCATTACTGAACAGCCTGCCAATGTCACTGCGTATCAGGACAAGCGGGAATCTGAAACAGCGCCTTTGCCGTTTTCGCTTTCTTCCTTGCAGATAGAAGCAGCCAAGCGCCATGGTTTAAGTGCTCAGGAAGTTCTTGATGTTTGCCAACGACTTTATGAAACCCATAAATTAATTACTTATCCGCGTTCTGATTGCCGTTATCTGCCAGAAGAGCACTTTGCAGGGCGCCATGCAGTTTTGAATGCCATTTCAGTTCATGCCTCCCATTTTCTTCCACAAAATGCCTTGGATATGGAAAGAAAAAATAGGAGTTGGGATGATAAGAAAGTTGATGCACACCATGCAATTGTCCCTACCGCACGTAGCAGTCAAGTCAGGCTGACGGAAAATGAAAGCCATGTTTATGGCTTGATTGCCAGACAATATCTGATGCAATTCTTTCCGGATGCAGTATTTCGTAAATGTACGATTGAACTTGATATTGCTGGTGGGAAATTTATCGCGAAAGCACGTTTTCTGGCGGAAGCAGGTTGGCGAACTTTGCTTGGCAACAAGGAACGGGACGAAGAGAATGAAGGGATGCCATTACCTGTGGTTGCCAAGGGCGATGAGCTTTGGTGTGAAAAGGGTGAAATAGTGGAAAGGCAGACCCAGCCACCAAGACATTTCACTGATGCAACATTATTGTCTGCAATGACGGGTATAGCCCGTTTTGTGCAGGATAAAGCCCTTAAGAAGGTGTTGCGGGCAACGGATGGCTTGGGAACAGAAGCAACCCGGGCAGGTATTATTGAGTTATTGTTCAAACGAGAGTTTTTGTACAAAAAAGGGCGTTATATACACGCCACACCTGCCGGTCGAGCTTTAATCCATGTGTTGCCGGATATGGCGGTATTGCCTGATATGACCGCGCATTGGGAATCTCGATTGACGCAAATCAGCGAAAAGCAATTTCGCTATCAGGATTTTATGCTGCCTCTTCACGATACTTTGCAACAATTAATCTGGCAGGCAAAACAGCATCGTAATTTGAAAGCGTTCAGGGATTTGCCTCCTGCCCCTGCGAAAGGGAAAAAAGGAAAACAGTCAAAACCGAATAAAAGCAAGGCAAAGGCTGATGCAGGTAAGAACAGCCAAAAATAAACAGGCATAAAAACGATAACACAGCACCATGATTGGTGGTGCTGTGTTTCAATTGACACTTATATAGTGATGACTAGATAGCAAATTTTGCCCAAACAGGGGCATGATCAGACGGTTTTTCCATGCTGCGGATATCGTAATCAATACCCGAAGCGACACATTTTTCAGCCAATAAACGGCTGGCAAGCAGCAAATCGATGCGCAAACCACGGTTATCATCGAATCCTTTTGAACGATAATCGAACCACGAAAATTGATCATTAATTTCAGGGTATTGTGCGCGGAAAGTATCAACCAGTCCCCAGTTTTTCAGGCGTTCCATCCATTCTCTTTCTTCAGGCAAGAAAGAACATTTTCCTGTTCTTAACCAGCGTTTCTGATTATTTTCCCCGATCCCTATGTCCAGATCGGTTGGGCTGATATTCATATCTCCCATAATGAGAACGTGGGATTCTTGAGAGTGATTATTTTCCAGATACGATTGTAGATCTTGATAAAACTTCTCTTTTGCCGGGAATTTAACCGGATGCTCGCGGCTTTCACCCTGGGGGAAATAACCATTGATGACGGTTAATAAACCGAAGGGGGTATCAATATCAGCCATAATAATGCGGCGTTGGGCATCATCATCATCGGTAGGGAAACCTTTACGAACATTTACCGGTTTTTGACGGGTCAACAGGGCAACGCCATAGTGTGATTTTTGACCATGATAGAAGACGTGATAGCCTAATTTGCTTACCTCTTCTAATGGAAACATTTCATCATGGACTTTGATTTCCTGTAATCCGATAACATCGGGTTGGTGTTGTTCGACGATGGCGGCGAGTTGATGGGGGCGTGCCCGCAACCCATTAATATTAAACGATACAAATTTCATATTGTTATAATCACCTTAAGAATATGCTATTTTTTAATGTTAACAGATATAAATAAAGATGTAACTATTTATTAATTAATAAATTTTTCCTTATAAGCTTGATATATGGCTATTTTACTCGTATCTGTCATACTGTATTAACTATAATATCTCAGTTATCCAAAATTTTAAGTGTCGAATCGTTTTTAAAATAATAAAAATCGCAAAAATAATACATAGTAAATTAATGGATATATAATAATCCACTAGTTATAATCTGTTATATTAAACATATGATATTATAATTTCACGATAGGTTTTTTATCCTTTGAATTTATTTTATGTCATGCGTTACAAAAATTAATTAATGAAAAAGTAGAAGAGTTAATCAATCTCTGATAGAAAATTGAACTTGTAGGCCTTGGTTATATTTACCAATGGTTTGCAATCACGATGGAATATTCATCATGATATAGATGGACTTATTTAGTCCATCTAAACCGCATTATTGCATCAGGGACTGGCATTTTATATAAATGCCATTTGAAAAAGATCTATTTTTATTGTACAAAATTATACCTTCATAATATCAAGCTTGATTTAGCGGTTACCTGATGAGAAGGCCATTTCAAGGAAATTATTTTAGCCACAAGTTACATAGGAACGGTGAATTATGTTTTTTTCTCGTAAATTAGAAGCATTCATGGCGGTGGTGGAAATGGGTTCTTTAAGCAAAGCGGCAAGAGTGATGAACCGTACGACTCCCCCAGTCGCTAAATCAATTAAAGACTTCGAAGCGACGTTAGGAAAGCGCTTATTTAAAAGGGAGAAGTTTGGGATGATTCTGACTAAAGACGGAGTGGAGTTATATAATGACCTGAAAGAACTCTATTTGAAAGAGAAGGAAATTACAAAGAAACACATTAGCGGGAGTATTTGTAATGTTGTAAATATATACCATGATTGGGGTAAGAAAAAGCATCTGATCTCTCTTTATAAAGCAGCGGACAGAAATAATGCTCAGGTAAATATATTACGCTTCAGTTATGATAACATTGATGAAATAGTTGATTATGAGGGCAATACGATAATTTTAAGTTCAGAAAAAATACTTAGTGACCGATTCAGTCTTGTACGGAAAATTGATGGACCAAATTTGGGGATCTGCTGCCGTAAAGAATTATTGGATGAGGTGAATGGAGATTTTACTCAATTGCTGAAAAAGAGAACGTGGTTATGTGATCCAGTACTCTATAAAAGTAATTTGGTAAAGAATTTAGAAGAAGAAATGGTAAAGAACGGAGAGAAAATTAATATTAGACAGATGGACAATATGGAATGCTGTCTTAATTTTATTCAGTCAGATGATTATATTTTCATTACAGATTCTCACTCCGGTGCTTTGGAAGAGGGAGAAAGCTTAGGTTTCATGCCAATTCCACGACCTGATGCCATTAATCAGTGTTATGTCTATAAATCAAAATCTCATTCAAGCGTGTTAAATCGTTTTATCGACTCTGTTAGCGATATGGAGTAACTGCTTGTATCTAGCGGAGCGAACTGTCAGATCCCTCAGCTCCGCTATTGGTAATTGTAAATGCATTATTTTCCAAAATGATGATTGATTCGACAATTTATGTAATCAGTAAGTTGTTTGCTCTTTTTGTAATGCATTGAAAGCTTGAAATGGATTTTTGATAGTGGTGAGGAAAGATGATTTATCATTTTGTTCCTCACCCTTAGCTGAAATTATATCCATAATTCGTTTCGTTATTTTTCTGTTCCTAATTCCCGTCTACCCGCATTGTTATTTTTGTATTAAATTCAATCCATAGCCAAAAATTCTTGTTTTTCTTCAAAAGGAAAATATTTTGATATGTTTTGTGGAGACAAGAAAGAACAATCCATTAGCAATGAATTAAATGAATAATAGTAAGAATGAACAGTCGTTGGGATAAACAATAGTAAAAGTAGTTAGAGACAGAAACAGTAATGACAGGGATATTGGTTTTTTAAATGGATTAAGGGATAAATCTTTGATGGTGGTGGGGGAAGGATTCGAACCTTCGAAGTCTGTGACGGCAGATTTACAGTCTGCTCCCTTTGGCCGCTCGGGAACCCCACCAGATATTTGAATTGTACGCTGTCGTTAGCAGCGGACGGCATAATACCAAATAAGCCGCCGCTGTAAAGTAGATAATTGCAAATATAGTATCGCTTGGCGTTTTTTTAATCCCAACGATCAAGTTACAGCCAAAAAAAGGCAATTTAAAAGATAATGGATATCACTGTTTATCAAAGAATAACAGTGCGGTTGCCATATACAAATACTCGTTGAGAGAAGACCCAATGCAACGCCTGGCTCAGAACATTTTTCTCAACATCCTGTCCTGCCCGCATCATTTCTTCAGCAGTATAAGTATGATCCACATTTATTACATCCTGAGTAATAATCGGGCCTTCATCCAAGTTGTCATTCACATAATGGGCTGTAGCCCCAATAATCTTCACTCCACGCTCATAAGCTTGATGGTAAGGACGGGCACCGATAAATGCCGGTAAGAATGAGTGGTGGATATTGATTATCTGATTCGGATAATGTTGAACAAATGCAGGCGTTAAGACGCGCATATATTTAGCGAGTACAACGTAATCAGGTTGATACTGATCAATCTGGGCCATCAATGCGTCGTCGTGCTGCTCACGCGTTAAGCCTTCATGGCTGACATGGTGGAATGGAATGCCGAATTGCTCCACTAACTGCTGTAATGTTGTATGGTTGCCAACAACGGCGGCAATTTCAACATCCAGCCCGCCATAAGCGCTTTTCACCAAGATATCGCCAATACAATGTGCTTCTTTTGTTACCATGATAACAATGCGGCGACGACCCGCTGTATTTAATTCCCGATTAGAGCCTGCCGGTAAAGCATCATCCAAGTCGGCTAAAAGCGTTTCATCATTGAAAATGCCTTCCAATTCCGTGCGCATAAAAAAACGGCCAGTACGATGATCAACAAATTCATTGTTTTGAACGATATTTAATTGATGTTTATAACAAATGTTTGTGATCTTGGCGATTAGCCCTTTGGCATCAGGGCAAATTGTGCGCAAGATTTTTTTTTGTATGTTTGTGTTTTGCATGGATTGCAAGATCCTTAAATTTCTTCACTGTGTGTGAATTATTATGTTTAATATTTTTACCCTTCGTCTTTCAAGTTGCCTCTTTGTTGGCTGTACTCATTCACCCCGGTCACCGTTTTTATAAACATACGGTTATCTATGCTCCCGGGGATGAATTCACTTGCCGCCGCGATGCAACTTGAAATTCATTGGGTATAGAAAGGTTTAACCACAGCACTTCTTGTATTTTTTGCCTGAACCGCATGGACAAGGGTCATTGCGACCTGTCTGAGGATGAATACCATCTATATAAAACCAATTTTGGTCAATACGCAAAAAACGTGAGCGCTCATGAATCAATTGCCTATCTTGCTTTCCCTGTTCAATAAAGCAAGCTGAAAATTCGACATAGGCTTCGTTATTATGATTACCCTGACTGGTTTTCAAAACATTTAATCCCAACCATTGTACACCCGCAAAACTTTGTTCTATTTCCGTGCGCCAATTTTCAGCCTGACAATCAGGATGCCAGGTTGAGATAAGATAATCTGCATTCTGTGTGACATACGCGCTATATCTGGAACGCATCAGAGTTTCGGCATCTGGGGCAGGATAGCGTTTTTCGATATAGGGACTACAGCAATGAATAAAAGGTGAATTACTGCCGCAGGGACACATTTTTGTCAAAATAACTCCAATTGTTTAAGGTGGTTGCTGTTAATATGAACGACATTGCAAAGATATGTAAGAGTATAAATTGTACGGGACTATTGGGATATCATCGCGTGATGATACTCGAATATGGGCAATGGTCGCAACGCTTGGTAAGGGGCTGCCGTTATGGAAAAGGTACTGAGAGGAAAGAGGATATTAGTTGTCGAAGATGAGCCATTTTTTTGCACTTCACTCGTGGATTACCTAAATTCTCTGGGAGCAATAACAATGTGTGCATCCAATGGACAGGCCGCTCTACAGAAAGTAGAGAGCGAGATAAAGCCTGAGCTGATCTTTTGCGACTTGAATATGCCTGTCATGAATGGCCTGGAATTTATTAGCCATATGACGACAAGAGGAATGACAATCCCTATCATTATTGTTTCTGCAACAAAAAAAATGATGGAAATAGATAGTGCGTTGCGTCTTGGCGCAAAAGATATTTTGTTAAAGCCGCTGACTAATTTCAATGAGATAAAGAGAATCGCATTGGATTATTTATATCCCAAATTGTTTTCTTCCGAAGCCACCGATCGAAACTGTTTATCCCAAGAATTAGCCAGATTAAAACAAAACACGGCAACTGTATGGCGTGTATTAAAACAGTTCCAGCCGCCTGTTTCTCAGGTTATTGCTAACTGCAGAGTAAATTATCGCCTGTTAAATGCGGTAGATAAAATGGGATTGATCTTCGATATTGCCGCGCTTTCTGAAAGGGAGGTCATGTTTTATTGCCTTGATATCAGTCATGCAAAAGATAGAGACGCTGCTTCTGCTCTGTTATTGAGAGTGGCTTTCAATAATTTATTGAGAAACAAAAAACTTCATAAAAAAAATGGTTTGCTTGATATGCAGAACATTATGAATTGGTTAAATCAGATATTGAATGACGCTAAGGGAGAAACGCCATTTTCATTGCTGCTGGGGTATTACGATACACAGAATAAGACCATTTTATTGTCGTCTGTTGGATTGAACGCACATATTAAATCGGGTAATTATCAAAAGCAGTTAGATAAAGGCAGCCCTTTTCGCCGATTGGAGGTTGTCCGTGCTAGCCATAACAACGAACGCAGTTCTTTTTGGCAATGCAGTGTATGGAATAACAGGAATCAAATAAAATTGATGTTTTCCCCCACTTCTTATCAATGATTCTATACTCAATGGATTTCAAGTTGCAGTTAACAAAGCTGCAACTTGAAAGAAAAAGGGTATATAACAATTATGTATCATTTTAGTGTGGTACTAAATATAGAGTTGCGGAAATGAGAATATAAGCCCGTGCTCTGTATATCTGGTTGAATTAGCTGGTATACTCGTGCGCGTTATTTTTATGGGTACGATTTTCTTTATACATACAATTTTTTCGAGAGTGAATGCTATTGTTTAAGCTGTTCTGACGTTTTGCAGTGACAACATGGCGTAGGAGACAATGTAATGCCGGCAGTAAACAAAAAAGTAAAAAAAGCTGTAATACCCGTTGCGGGTTTGGGAACTCGGATGTTACCCGCGACTAAAGCAATACCAAAAGAAATGCTTCCCCTAGTGGATAAACCGCTGATCCAATATGTCGTCAATGAATGTATTAAAGCGGGTATTAATGAAATTATTCTGGTTACTCATTCATCCAAGAATTCGATAGAAAACCATTTTGATACTAGCTTTGAGCTGGAAGCAATCCTGGAAAAAAGGGTTAAGCGCCAATTGCTGGATGAAATACAATCTATCTGCCCGAATCATGTAACGATCATGCAAACGCGTCAGGGAATTGCAAAAGGATTGGGGCATGCGGTTTTGTGTGCTAAGTCACTGATTGGTGATGAGCCATTCGCGGTTATTTTGCCAGACGTTATTTTGGATGAATACAGCTCTGACCTGTCAAAATACAATTTGAGTGAAATGTTATTGCGTTTTAATGAAAGCGGCATCAGCCAGATTCTGGTGGAGCCTGTGCCTGTAGAAAGCGTTTCGAATTATGGCATTGTTGATTGTCTAGGTGAAAATTTACACCCAGGTGATAGCAAACCTATTGCTCGAGTTGTTGAAAAACCAAAACCAGAAGAAGCTCCGTCAAATCTTTCTATCGTTGGCCGATATGTATTATCTGAAAAGATATGGCCATTATTGGCAAAAACAGCCCCAGGGGCGGGTGATGAAATACAATTAACCGACGCCATAGCCATGCTGATGGAAAAAGAGTCGGTTGAAGCTTATCACCTGCGCGGACGTAGTCACGATTGTGGCAACAAATTGGGCTATATGCAGGCATTTGTTGAATATGGCATGAAACATAAGGAATTGGGTAAATCATTCACGGATTGGATCGTGACCCTACAAAATCAGATTAAAGAATAATCCATTCGTAATTTAAGGTGTGATATGAAAGTTACTGTATTTGGTATTGGCTACGTAGGCTTAGTTCAGGCAACTGTGTTCGCGGAAGTTGGGCATGATGTACTTTGCGTTGATGTTGATGAAAACAAGGTTGAGAACCTGAAAAATGGTCAGATCCCTATTTTCGAACCGGGTCTGGTGCCTCTGGTAAAGAAAAATCATGCTGAAGGCCGTCTGAATTTTACAACGGATGCTAAAGCTGGTGTTGCTCATGGCAAATTACAGTTTATTGCAGTTGGAACACCTCCTGATGAAGATGGCTCAGCCGATCTTCAATATGTCACTGCGGTAGCCCGAACCATTGCAGAAAATATGGATAGTTACAAAGTTGTTGTGGACAAATCAACGGTACCGGTAGGGACGGCAGATAAGGTCAGGGCAGTGATGCAAAAAACTCTGTCCCAACGTAATGTCGAATTGCCGTTTGATGTTGTCTCCAATCCTGAATTTTTGAAGGAAGGGGCGGCAGTTGCTGATTGCATGCGTCCTGAGCGTATTATCATTGGATGTGATAACGAAGATGTGGTTGATGTGATGCGGGAACTGTATGAACCCTTTAATCGTAATCATGATCGTATGATAGTCATGGATATCCGCAGTGCTGAACTGACAAAATATGCAGCTAACTGTATGTTGGCGACAAAAATCAGTTTCATGAATGAAATTGCTAACTTGGCAGAAATGCTGGGTGCTGATATTGAAAATGTACGTCAGGGAATTGGTTCCGACTCGCGTATCGGATACCACTTCATTTATCCAGGATGTGGATACGGTGGCTCATGTTTCCCGAAAGATGTTCAGGCATTGATCCGGACTTCTGAACAAATCGGCTATACACCAAAAATTCTTCAGGCAGTCGAATTAGTTAACGAAAAACAAAAAAATAAATTGCCGACATTTGTTAAACGCCATTTTGGCAATGATCTATCAGGTAAAACATTCGCTATTTGGGGGTTATCCTTTAAACCTAATACGGATGATATGCGTGAAGCATCAAGCCGTGTATTGATGGAAACATTATGGGAATGCGGCGCTAAAGTTCAGGCATTTGACCCTGAAGCGATGCAGGAAGCTCAGCGTATTTATGGGCAGCGTGACGATTTATCTTTAATGGGAACAAAAGAGGCCGCTTTACAAGGGGCTGATGCTTTGATTATTTGTACAGAATGGCAAAATTTCAGAGCACCTGATTTTGATGTGATTAAGGATTCATTGAAAACTCCTGTAATCTTTGATGGGCGTAATCTTTATGATCCTGAGCGTTTACAATCGCGAGGGTTTACTTATTATGGTATTGGTCGAGGCGCTTCTATCAATCCAGTCATTTGAGTTACAGTATGAAATTTTTAGTTACAGGTACTGCTGGTTTTATTGGCTTTCATGTCAGCCAGCGGTTATTGAATATGGGGCATGAGGTTGTCGGTATAGATAACCTCAATGATTATTATGATGTTAATTTGAAGCAGGCGAGATTAAATTTATTACTCCCTTATTCAAATTTCAAATTTGAAAAATTAGATCTGGCTGACAGACTTGCTATACCTGAATTGTTTACCAGACACAAATTTCAGCGTGTTATCCATTTAGGTGCTCAGCCGGGTGTCCGTTATTCAATACAGAATCCTATGGCATATATTGATGCGAATATCATCGGTCACATCAATATTCTTGAAGGATGCCGTCATAATCATGTAGAACATTTATTATATGCATCTTCAAGTTCAGTATATGGTTTAAATAAGAAACAGCCATTTTCGACTGATGATTCTGTTGATCATCCTGTCTCTTTATATGCAGCGACGAAAAAAGCTGATGAGTTAATGTCTCACAGCTATTCACATCTTTATCAACTTCCTACCACAGGCTTGAGGTTTTTTACGGTATATGGGCCATGGGGGCGTCCTGATATGGCTTTATTTAAATTTACTAAAGCTATGTTAGAAGGCAAAGCAATAGATGTTTATAATTATGGCAATATGGTGAGGGATTTCACATATATTGATGACATTGTGGAATCTATAATCAGGTTGCAAAATATAATTCCTACTTCCAATAAAGAGTGGCTGGTTGAAGATGGGCAGGTATCAGCCAGCTCTGCACCATATCGTGTTTACAATATTGGTAATGGTCAACCGACAAAACTGGGGGACTTTATTGACGCGATAGAAGTTTCATTAGGGATTGAAGCTAAAAAGAATTATATGGAGATTCAGGATGGTGATGTGTTATCAACATGTGCCGATTCCAGCGCACTCTTCAATAAGATAGGCTTTTCACCCAATACTCCGGTAAAGGAAGGGGTAAAACAGTTTGTTGATTGGTATTTAGATTTTTATCAAAAAACCGGGCAATAAAAACAAGAAAAGGAGCTAAATGCTCCTTTTTTATAAGTCGATGTTAATAAATAACTAAGTTAGTGTTAAATTTTTTTAGCATGTTGGAAAATATGAAAACGTCTTAGACGCTAATATACCAGCATACATCTACATCAGCGCATAATTAACTTAGTTATATTAAATAACAAAACAAAAATACCCTGAGTAGGGTATTTTTGTTATTAAGTCGATAAAACAATTGATTAGATCAGGAAATCGTCCAGTGATTTGCCTTCTTCTTCAATTGCTTTTTTGATGACTGCTGGAGTACGGCCTTGGCCAGTCCAGGTTTTAGTTTCACCTTCATCAAGGTAAGAATATTTAGCTGGGCGTGCAGCACGTTTAGATTTACCAGTAGCTTTACCACTTAAAGCATCTACTAAATCGCTTAATTCAATACCGTCTTTTTCCAACATTTCACGGTATTCTTGAAGTTTACGTGAACGCTCTTCTATTTGAGCGCGAGCCTGACTTTCTTCATCACGACGTTCTTCAACAACAGTCGTAAGTTTTTCCAGCATTTCTTCTAAAGTAGTTAGTTCACATTCTCTTGCTTGCGCGCGCAAGGTACGGATGTTATTTAAGGATTTTAAATTTTCGCTCATTGTCCTGGTCTCAAATTATAATGATGATAGCTGATGTAGGGATAATAATAGAATGCTATTTTATTTTCTGCAATAGTGAATTTACTTTCTAAGGCTAAAACATGCCATTTTAAAATGCAATTTTTTTGATAATCGATATATTGCGTTTTAATCCGGCTATTGGATTTCCCATTTCAATAAGAGTTGGAAGGAAGATTACTGTAAAGTTAAGTAAGTGATAAACCAAAACGTATAAAACTAATTTATGGTCAATCTGTAAGGAATGTTAACTGTTCTTATAGAAATAAGTTAGAAAGCATGTATGGGATGAAAGTTTTTTTATGGGTAATCCATTAGTTATGATTATAGTGGAGTGAATTGAGCAAAAGTAAACCACTCTGATTATTAATATGCAAAGGATGGAAAAAATATAACTATTTTTTCGAAGTTAAGTTCGTTCATTTGTCATGCAAAATGCACTTGTGTCGTTGATTTTATATCCACAAACGTGATGATTATCATGAAAATAATCTTTTCTTATTCAGCCTAATTTGTTTCTGCTACTCCGCATTTAACAATAACAAAGCGTAATCTAAATCAGAGATTGTGGTAAACTCGCCGCAATATATCACCTGATTAATTTGACAAAAGGATAGACCGGCCAATGGCTCAGCTTTATTTTTATTATTCTGCCATGAATGCAGGGAAATCAACTTCTTTATTGCAATCTTCCTATAACTATAACGAAAGAGGAATGAGGACGCTGATCTTTACAGCAGAAATTGATACTCGATTCGGTAAAGGGAAGGTTTGTTCCCGTATTGGTTTATCAGCTGAAGCCTTGTTGTTTTCGCCAGAAACAAATATTGCCGAGCTTATCAGAAGTGAAAATGAATCGGAAAAAGTACATTGTGTTTTGATTGATGAGTGTCATTTTTTGACAAAAAAACATGTCGAACAGCTTTGTGAAATTGTCGATTATGATGATATCCCGGTTCTTTGTTATGGATTAAGGACAGACTTTCAGGGCGAATTATTTAGTGGAAGCCAATATCTTCTCGCCTGGTCAGATAAAGTGGTTGAGTTGAAGACTATCTGCCATTGTGGTCGGAAAGCCAGCCGTATGCTGCGTTTTGGGGGCGATGGTAACGTTGTTTACGAAGGTAGCCAGATTGATATCGGCGGCAATGAAAAATACGTTTCTGTGTGTCGTAAGCACTATACTGACGTTATTCGTGAGGTGAAGGCCAAAAAGGATTAATGCCCTTAATTTAAAATTAAGCAGGCATAAAATTATTGAATCAGTGAAATGGAATAATAAAAAGGCGTTGGGATTACCTAACGCCTTTTAAGTTACATCAGCTTATGATTTATTATTGTTTCTTATTATTCTTTTTATTTAGTTTAACCGCTTCTTGAGTTGAGGTTTGTTCTGTGTATTCGTGTCCATAGAAAGAATCCAGCAGCAATTGTTTCAATTCTGAAATTAATGGATAACGAGGGTTGGCACCGGTGCATTGATCGTCAAATGCATCTTCTGCGAGCTTATCTATTTTCGCCAAAAAATCAGCTTCCTGAACCCCTGTTTCACGAATGGATGTTGGGATACCTAATTGGGACTTCATTTCCTCTAACCAAGCCAGTAATTTTTCAATTTTTGCAGCGGTGCGATCGCCTGATGATGTTAAACCCAAATGATCTGCAATTTCGGCATAGCGACGCCGTGCTTGTGGGCGGTCATATTGGCTGAATGCAGTTTGTTTTGTTGGATTATCATTTGCGTTGTAGCGAATTACATTACAAATTAACAGAGCATTCGCTAAACCGTGTGGAATATGAAACTCGGAGCCAAGTTTATGGGCCATAGAATGACACACTCCCAGAAACGCGTTGGCAAAGGCGATACCTGCAATGGTTGCTGCATTATGGACACGTTCGCGGGCAACGGGATTTTTTGCACCTTCATGGTAACTGGCGGGCAGAAAATCTTTCAGTAATTTCAGCGCTTGCAGGGCCTGCCCATCAGAATATTCATTGGCCAATACTGAGACATAGGCTTCCAGTGCATGAGTTACTGCATCCAGGCCACCGAAGGCACACAATGATTTTGGCATATCCATCACCAGATTCGCATCGACTATTGCCATATCCGGTGTCAGGGCATAGTCAGCCAGAGGATATTTCTGCCCGGTTACGTCATCAGTGACAACGGCAAAAGGCGTCACTTCTGAACCTGTACCTGATGTAGTCGTAATGGCAACCATTTTTGCCTTAACGCCCATTTTCGGGAACTTATAAATGCGTTTGCGGATATCCATGAAACGCAAGGCCAACTCTTCAAAATGTGTTTCTGGATGCTCATACATAACCCACATGATTTTGGCTGCATCCATAGGAGAGCCGCCACCGAGGGCAATAACGACATCGGGCTTAAACAGGTGCATTTGTTCAGCCCCTTTACGAACAATACTTAAAGTTGGATCGGCTTCAACCTCAAAGAAAACTTCAGTTTCTATACCGTGGGATTTCAGGACATTGGTCACCTGATCGGCATAGCCATTATTAAATAAGAAGCGATCTGTCACAATGAAAGCACGTTTCGCGCCATCGGCAACGACTTCTTCCAAGGCGATGGGCAGAGAACCCCGTCGGAAATAGATTGATTTTGGCAGTTTATGCCACAGCATGTTTTCGGCTCTCTTAGCGACGGTTTTTGTATTGATCAAATGTTTTGGCCCCACATTTTCGGAAATAGAGTTTCCTCCCCAAGAGCCACATCCTAAAGTCAGGGAAGGGGATAGCTTGAAGTTATATAAATCCCCAATGCCGCCTTGAGAAGCTGGCGTGTTGATCAGAATGCGGGCTGTCTTCATTTTGTCGCCGAAATATTTAACACGTTCAGCTTGGTTGTCTTGCTCGGTGTAAAGGCATGAGGTATGTCCGATACCGCCCATTTCGACCAATTTTTCCGCTTTTTCTACGGCATCCTCGAAATTTTTGCCGCGATACATGGCAAGCAAAGGTGATAATTTTTCATGGGCAAAAGGTTCAGTTTCATCAACCAATGTGACTTCACCGATAAGAATTTTAGTATTATCAGGCACATTGATACCGGCCATTTCAGCAATTTTTGTCGCAGGTTGCCCGACAATGGCGGCATTCAAATTCCCATTTTTTAGAATAATATCTTGGACAGCCTTTAACTCTTTTCCTTGTAAAACGTACCCGCCGTGGGTTGAAAAACGTTCACGGACTTGTTCATAAACTGCATCGACCACAATCACTGACTGCTCTGAAGCACAAATCACGCCATTATCAAAAGTTTTTGACATCAATATGGAGGCTACAGCGCGTTTGATATCTGCGGATTCATCGATCACAACTGGCGTGTTGCCTGCGCCGACACCAATGGCGGGTTTTCCTGAACTATAGGCCGCCTTTACCATGCCGGGGCCGCCGGTAGCCAAAATAAGGTTAATGTCAGGGTGATGCATCAAGGCATTTGAAAGCTCAACAGAGGGTTCATCAATCCAGCCGATAATATCTTTTGGTGCCCCGGCTTCAATTGCGGCTTTCATAACAATTTCTGCCGCCTTGTTAGTGGCTTTTTTCGCACGGGGATGTGGTGAGAAAATAATGCCATTGCGAGTTTTAAGGCTGATGAGCGCTTTGAAAATTGCAGTTGATGTTGGATTTGTGGTTGGAACAATGCCGCAAATCAAGCCAATGGGTTCAGCAATGGTGATAGTCCCGAACGTATTGTCTTCGGATAATATTCCACAAGTCTTATCGTCTTTATAGGCGTTATAAATGTATTCAGAAGCAAAGTGGTTTTTGATTACCTTATCTTCCACAATGCCCATACCGGATTCAGAAACAGCTAATTTTGCTAATGGAATACGAGCATCTGCGGCGGCAAGAGCTGCCGCCCGAAAAATGCGATCAACTTGTTCTTGAGAATAATTAGCAAATTCGTGCTGGGCTTTTTTTACACGAGCAACTAATTCATTGAGTTCAGCTACCTGAGTTACAGCCATAAAAATTACTCCTGATAATAAAGGTTGAATTTTTTAAGGGAATTAGCTGTGAGAGATGACTTATTCATTAAATAATGTCATGAGACTTATTATTTATGAAAAACTGATTTAAGACTGCCAATTGCCTTAAAAAATTACTTAACATAATGATTTATAAAAATATAATTAATGACCTCAAGATGATTACTTGTGTTTAGCTTATCATTTACAGACTTTTGTATAGTGATTTAGATCATAAAAACAGCTCGCTGACACCATTCAGCTTGCCTTTTGATGAGAATAATTATCATTTGTTGGGTGAAATGACTTAAACATTGATTTAACTTAAACGAACAATTAATTAACTTTATTTTATTGATATTTTTCAAGGCGTGTGGGTATTTCTGACAGAAATTACAAAGTTAATTGATTTAACGTAACGAAAAAATTTCTATTTACTGTATTTTTTAGGTGTTTTATCAATTTTGTTTATTTAAGTTAAAAGGGGATGGGCTATGGATGAGTCATTACTGGGGGTTTCCGGATATATTAAATTTTTTATGGGATTATTTGCGTTAGTTAATCCAATCGGTGTTTTGCCTGTTTTTATCGGAATGACTCATTATCAAACAACAACCGGGCGAAATAATACCAATCTTATCGCAAATTTATCTGTTGCAATCATTCTATGTATTTCGCTACTGGTCGGTGATTCAATTCTCTATGTGTTTGGCATTTCTATTGATTCATTCCGTATTGCTGGTGGAATGTTAATCATCATGATTGCTGTGTCGATGATTAACGGTAAGTTGGGAGAGGATAAACAAAATAAACTGGAAAAATCAGAGACGGCAATAAGATCAAGCGTTGCTGTTGTCCCGCTTGCTTTGCCACTGATGGCTGGGCCGGGGGCAATTAGCTCCTGCATGGTTTGGAGTGCACGCTATCAGGGGTGGCAAAATTATCTGGGTTTAGCGCTGACTTGCGTATTATTTGCCTTTTGTTGCTGGTTGTTATTCCGCTCCGCATCTTTTTTGGTCAAATTTTTAGGGCAAACAGGTATCAATGTAATTACTCGAATTATGGGATTATTATTGATGTCGTTGGGTGTTGAATTTATCATCACAGGCACGAGAAGCTTGTTTCCCGGGTTACTGTAATATTGTATCGATAAAATAACTTATGTATTTATCGATATCGTTAATATGAAACGATGAAATTTCACACGTAAATAGAGTATTCATTGACCACTATTAACAAATGATCAATCGTTGCGCGATTAGTTGTTTCCGCCATATTCTGAATATTCTTTAAAATCTTTATTTATATTTTATTCCTCTTTGGGCTATAACTTCTTCAATACAATACTGTAATTTTTCACACCACCTCGCTTTTCATAATCTTACCCAGTTCATGTTCTATCTACATATTTTGTGATGGAGTTGGATTTTTACTCTGTGGTGATTGCTTTTTGTTAAAATAATGTTTATTTTCTTTTTCGGATACACATTATGATTATTATATTGTCAGAGTAAAATAAAACTTATTACTTTCAGTTTGTTACATTTGTCTCGCAAATGTATTTTACATAGTGTAAACAAAACAATTAACGCTTTAATAAATATATTGTAAAGGTGCTATAACAATTATTGTTTGAGCGTGTTTTTTGAACAAATTAGCAACTGTTTATTAGTTTGAAGAGTTAATTATTTTTGTTAATGGATTAAAAAAAATTCATTTTATTTTGGTGAGTTGGAGCAAAGAATGAAAACAAAAACAACAAAATTTAGAAAGTTGATTCCGAGTATCGTTTTATTGTCCTTCCCATCTATGCCCAGTTTTGCTGCTGTTATCCCACCTGGGGTTGTATTAGACGCAAAACAAGAAATAACCATTAACAATGGTGTTGAGGTCACTTCATTAGATCCACATAAAGTTGAAGGCCATCCTGAAACAAACATTCTCCGTAATTTGCTGGAAGGGTTGGTGACAACTGATGCAAATGGTCAAACGGTGCCTGGTGTAGCCGAAAGATGGGAAAATGAAGGTTATAAGGTATGGACGTTTTATTTACGCGAAGATGCTAAATGGAGCGACGGCAAGCCTGTAACCGCACAGGATTTTGTCTACAGTTGGCGTCGTCTTGCTGATCCAAATACCGGCTCTCCTTATACCAGTTATTTGCAGTATACCTACGTGCAGAATACGGATGATGTCCTGACAGGGAAAAAAACACCGGAGCAATTGGGCGTAAAAGCATTGGATGAACGCCGCTTCCAAGTCACGCTCAGCCAACCCGTTCCGTATCTGATTGATATGTTGTCCCATACAGCCTTGAAACCTGTCAGACAAGATGTGATTGAAAAATGGGGAATTAAATGGACATCTCCGGGAAACTTTATTGGTAATGGCTCTTATGTCTTAAAAGAGTGGGTTATCAATGAGCGCATTGTTTTAACCCGTAACTCTCATTATTGGAATGATAAAGAATCCATTATTGAAAAAGGCACTTTTCTGCCTGTCGTCTCTGGGATTAGTGATGTCAACCGTTACCGCAGCGGAGAAATTGATATTACAGACAGTGCCATTCCGCCAGAGCTGTATCAAAAAATGAAACGGGATATTCCCGATCAATTGCAAGTTTCGCCATTCCTATGCACATTTTATTATGAAATCAATAACAAAAACCCGTTGTTTAAAGATAAACGGGTTCGTGAAGCCATCAAGCTGAGTCTTGATAGAGATATCATTGCTGAAAGAATTATGGGACAGGGGCAAATTCCCGCTTATGGTTTTACACCGACCTATACGGGCACTGGTTTAACCATTCACCCTGAGTGGGCAAGTTGGACACAAGAACAACGTAATCAACGGGCAAAGGAATTATTGAAAGAAGCCGGCTTTGATGCCAAAAATCCGTTTAAATTTACGTTGCTGTACAACACTTCAGAACAAAATAAACAACAAGCCATTGCCGCTGCATCTATGTGGCAGAAAAATATTGGTGCAAAAGTTACCTTACAGAACCAAGAGTGGAAAACCTCTCTCCAAAACCGCCATGAAGGCCATTATGACGTCGCCAGAGCAACATGGTGTGGGGATTACAATGAGCCGTCTGCATTCCTGAATATGCTGTTGTCAACCAGCAGTAACAATACAGGTTTCTATCAAAGTAAGGCCTTTGATGATTTGATGAGTCAGGCCCTGGCCGCTAAAGACGATGCAACCCGTAAGGAATTTTATCAACAGGCTGAAGCCCAGCTTGATAAGGATTCAGGCATGATCCCTATCTATTACCGTGTCAGCGTGCGTTTAATTCGCCCCACGGTTGGTGGAGTGACAGGGAAAGATCCCCTTGATTTTGTCGATTTAAAAAATTTATATATCAAAAAGGCGGTGAATTAATCACCGTCATAAAGTATTGCTCTGCTGTAAACAAAATCGTTCTTTTGGATACGGATATAGCTATGCCCTATGGATTTCAAGATGCGTCGCGGCGGCAAGGGAATCAACCTCCGGGAGCATAGATAACTATGTGACCGGAGTGAATGAACGTAGCCAACGAAGAGGCAATTTGAAAGACGACGGGTATATTCCATTTAATGCATATATGAATATGACCTGAGTGGGTTAAATGATATCAATTAGGAGTAAAAAATAAGATGATAAACACAACAAAGAAAAAACTTGCTGCTGGGATTACGGTAGCTTTAGGGATGATGGTAGGGGCTCAGGCTTTTGCTGCGAAAGTACCTGCAGGTGTGCAACTCGCTGATGACGCCAAACAAGTGTTGGTGCGCAATAATGGCTCAGAGCCACAATCATTGGACCCACATAAAGTTGAAGGCGTACCCGAATCCGGTCTTGCTCGCGATTTATTTGAAACGTTGGTGATTAATGATCCTGACGGAAACATCATACCCGGCGTTGCTGAACGTTGGGAGCATCAACCAGATTTTAAAACTTGGACATTCCATCTACGCAAAGATGCAAAATGGTCAAACGGTGACCCTGTCACAGCTCAGGATTTTGTTTACAGTTGGCGTCGGATAACAGATCCAAATACCGCATCTCCTTACGCAAGTTTCATGCAATATGCTCATCTTCTTAATGTTGACGATATTATCAGAGGTAAAAAAAAGCCTGATACTCTGGGCATTAAGGCATTAGATGACCATACATTACAATTAACACTCAGTGAGTCAGTGCCTTATCTGGTCAGACTGTTTGTGCACCCAACAACATCTCCAGTTCATCGTGGAACAATTGAAAAATACGGTGACAAATGGACACAACCAAAGAATTTTGTGGGGAACGGCGCGTATAAACTTAAAGATTGGGTGATTAACGAACGAATTGTTCTCGAGCGCAGCCCAACATACTGGGATAATAAAAATACCATTATTAATCAGGTCACTTTTTTACCTATCTCATCTGAAGTCACGGATGTCAATCGCTACCGTGCTGGCGAAATTGACATGACATACCATAACCTGCCTATCGAATTGTTCCAAAAACTGAAAAAGGAAATTCCTGATCAGTTGAAAGTAAATCCTTATCTGTGCACTTATTTTTATGAAATAAACAATCAGAAACCACCATTTACTGATCTCCGTGTACGTACCGCACTGAAGCTAGGTATGGATCGCGATATCATTACCAATAAGGTGAAAAACCAAGGAGACTCAGTAGCTCATGGGTTCACTCCGCCATTTATTGCTGATTTTAAAGATGAGAAGCCAGATTGGGCATTTAAAATGAATCAGCAACAGCGTAACGAAGAAGCGAAAAGACTATTGGCAGAAGCCGGGTTCACCAAAGATAATCCTCTAAAAATTAAATTGCTGTATAACACATCTGACCTACACAAAAAAATGGCTATCGCAGCAGCATCTATTTGGAAAAACAATATTGGTATTGAAGTCGCCCTCGAAAACCAAGAATGGAAAACTTATCTTGATTCCCGCCATCAGGGAACTTACGACATAACCCGAGCAGGATGGTGCGCAGATTATAACGAATCCTCCAGTTTCCTGAATTCAATGCTATCAACTAGCAGCAATAACACCGCTCATTATAAGAGCAAAGAATTTGATGCTTTGATGAAAAAATCCCTACAAGTTGAAACGGATGAAGAGCGTATTGATGTCTATGCCAAAGCAAATGCTTTATTAGACAAAGATTCAGTGGTTGTTCCTCTCTTTTACTATGCGAATACGCGTGTAATAAAACCTTATGTTGGTGGTTATACCGGTAAAGATCCATTAGACAACTTCCACACTAAAGATATGTACATAATAAAACACTAGGAATGAGTTGGTGGCTCAACAATCGGGCCACCCAATGTCAGATTATTTAAAGGCCACGGTTTGGCTAAACAATAGGAACGGGCAATGCTAAAATTTATTTTACGTCGCTGCTTAGAGGCGATCCCGACACTTTTTATTCTCATCACAATTTCGTTTTTTATGATGCGGCTTGCGCCGGGTAGCCCATTTACCGGGGAAAGGAAGCTACCGCCAGAGGTCATGGCAAATATTGAAGCGAAATACCACCTAAATGACCCGATGTATAAACAATACTTCAATTACTTAATCCAGCTTTCTAAAGGGGATTTTGGTCCGTCATTCAAATACAAAGACTACAGCGTAAATGATTTGGTTGCAGAAGCTTTACCTGTTTCTGCTAAATTGGGGCTTGCAGCGTTTGTTATGGCAGTGATATTTGGTGTCAGTGCGGGCGTTATCGCGGCATTGAACCAGAATACCAAATGGGACTACACGGTCATGGGGTTTGCCATGACGGGGGTGGTTATCCCCAGCTTCGTCGTTGCTCCCTTGCTGGTTCTGATATTCGCCATTACTTTGAAATGGCTGCCGGGGGGAGGTTGGAACGGTGGGGCACCTAAATATATGCTTTTGCCGATGGTCGCACTTTCTCTCTCGTATATCGCCAGTATTTCCCGTATTACCCGCGGTTCAATGATCGAAATTTTACACTCCAACTTTATTCGTACCGCGCGAGCCAAGGGCTTGCCATTACGCCGGATTATTTTCCGCCATGCCCTTAAACCCGCCTTATTACCTGTAATCTCTTTTATGGGGCCTGCGTTTGTCGGCATCATTACGGGGTCAATGGTAATTGAAACTATTTTCGGTTTACCTGGGTTGGGGCAATTGTTTGTTAATGGAGCATTAAACCGTGACTACTCACTGGTTCTCAGCCTGACAATTCTCGTGGGCGGGTTGACCATTATGTTTAATGCCATTGTTGATGTGCTGTATGCCGTCATTGATCCGAAAATTCGTTACTAGACACTGGAGCACGCAATGTTACCGAATAAAAAAAATAGCGAAGCTCTGGAAAATTTCTCCGAGCAACTGGAAATTGAAGGCCGTAGTTTGTGGCAGGATGCACGTCGTCGTTTTATCCATAATAAGGCGGCAATTACGAGTCTATGTATTCTGTTTCTGATTACATTATTTGTGATCTTAGCTCCGATGCTGTCTCAATTTGCGTACGATGACACGGATTGGAATATGATGACGATGCCGCCGGATTTTGAATCCGGTCACTATTTTGGCACCGATTCATCAGGGCGTGATTTATTGGTGCGTGTTGCCATTGGTGGACGCATTTCTTTGATGGTCGGGATTGCCGCAGCCTTGATAGCTGTACTGTTCGGAACCCTGTATGGCGCGATGTCAGGCTATCTGGGTGGCAAAATCGATATGGTCATGATGCGTTTGTTGGAAATTCTCAACTCCTTCCCATTCATGTTTTTCGTTATTCTTCTGGTTACCTTTTTTGGCCAAAACATCCTGCTGATTTTCGTTGCGATAGGCATGGTATCGTGGCTGGATATGGCGCGTATTGTCCGTGGCCAAACACTGAGCCTAAAACGCAAGGAATTTATCGAAGCAGCGTTAGTGGGTGGTGTTTCTACCCGCCATATTGTTCTGCGCCATATTGTGCCAAACGTTTTGGGTGTTGTAGTGGTTTATGCCTCATTACTCGTACCAAGCATGATTTTGTTTGAATCTTTCTTGAGTTTCCTTGGATTGGGAACCCAAGAACCACTCAGCAGTTGGGGGGCTTTGTTAAGTGATGGAGCCAACTCAATGGAAGTGGCTCCGTGGTTGCTGTTGTTTCCGGCGGGCTTTCTGGTAATGACCCTATTTTGTTTTAACTTTATTGGCGACGGCCTGCGAGATGCCCTCGATCCGAAAGACCGTTAAGGAGAGCCTATGAACAGCGTAGAAACTTCAAAGAAAGCTGAATTGCTATTAAAAGTAAAAGACTTAAATGTGGCATTCAGCACTCCTGATGGCGATGTCACCGCCGTGAACAAACTGAATTTTGATTTACATGCGGGTGAAACACTGGGGATCGTGGGAGAATCTGGTTCCGGTAAATCTCAGACAGCATTCGCCTTGATGGGATTATTGGCCAGCAATGGTTCAGTCAGTGGTTCTGCCTATTTTAATGGAAGAGAAATTCTCAACCTGAAAGAAAAAGAGTTAAACCGGATGCGGGCTGAAGAAATATCGATGATATTTCAGGATCCGATGACTTCTCTTAACCCTTATATGCGAGTGGGTGAGCAACTTACAGAAGTATTGATGCTGCACAAGAATATGGGGAAAAGCGAAGCGTTTGAAGAGTCCATCCGCATGTTGGATGCAGTTAAAATGCCGGAAGCACGTAAACGCATGAATATGTATCCGCACGAATTTTCTGGCGGCATGCGCCAACGTGTCATGATTGCGATGGCTTTGTTATGCCAGCCTAAATTGCTGATCGCGGATGAACCGACAACCGCACTGGACGTAACCGTTCAGGCTCAGATTATGACATTGCTTAATGAGTTAAAACATGAATTCAATACAGCAATTATCATGATCACCCATGATTTGGGGGTTGTGGCCGGTATTTGTGACAAGGTACTGGTCATGTACGCAGGAAGAACGATGGAATACGGCACGGCGCGTGATGTATTTTACCATCCTTCTCATCCGTACAGCATTGGGCTTTTGAATGCCGTTCCGCGCTTGGATGGCGATGAAGAAACGTTGGTTACAATTCAAGGTAATCCACCTAACTTACTGCGTTTACCGAAAGGATGCCCATTCCAGCCTCGTTGCCAGTTTGCCATTGAGTGCTGTGCTCATGAAGAACCACAATTGGAACAATTTGGCCTTGGGCGCTTGCGTGCCTGCTTCAGACCCCAGGAGGAATTAGTATGAGCACAATAGCTGAAAAACGTGTTTTGTTGGAAGTCGATGATCTTAAAGTTTACTTTGATATCAAAGATGGCAAACAGTGGTTCTGGCAACCAGCGAAAACCTTGAAAGCAGTAGATGGCGTTACATTGAGACTATACGAAGGTGAAACGTTGGGTGTTGTGGGAGAATCCGGTTGCGGAAAATCCACATTTGCCAGAGCTATAATTGGTTTAGTCAAGGCGTCTGGAGGATCGGTCACTTGGCTTGGGCAGAATCTACTGGAAGTCAACGATAAACAGTGGAAGGATATTCGTAACGATATCCAGATGATTTTCCAGGATCCTCTGGCATCATTAAATCCGCGTATGACCATTGGCGATATTATTGCAGAGCCACTGAGAACATATCATCCCAAAATGAAGTCCGAGGAAATAAAAGAGAAAGTTAAAAAGATGATGATGCGGGTAGGGTTATTGCCTAACCTGATAAACCGTTACCCTCATGAATTTTCCGGCGGGCAGTGTCAACGTATCGGAATTGCGCGGGCTCTAATTCTTGAACCCAAATTAGTCATCTGTGACGAACCTGTTTCAGCGCTGGATGTTTCCATTCAGGCTCAGGTTGTTAACTTGTTGCAGGAATTGCAGCGAGAAATGGGGCTGTCTTTGATATTTATTGCCCATGATTTGTCAATCGTCAAACACATATCAGATCGCGTCTTGGTAATGTACTTGGGGAATGCGGTGGAATTGGGAACTTATGATGAGGTTTATCATAACCCATTACATCCTTATACACGTGCACTTATGTCGGCTGTGCCCATTCCAGATCCAGACAAAGAACGTAATAAACGTATTGAGTTACTCGAAGGAGAGTTGCCTTCGCCCATTAACCCACCATCAGGGTGTGTATTCCGCACTCGTTGCCCGCTGGCTGATGCTGAATGCGCCAAAACTCGTCCTTTGTTAGAAGGCAGCTTTAAACATGCCGTGTCTTGCCTGAAAGTTGACCCTCTATAAGCGTCTCTCATCGGGAAAATAAACGTGACATTGTCACAAGTATAAATTTAATCCCCCTTTATAAAATAAGGGGGATTTTTAATGTGCTCATTTTTCTTTCCATAGAATATGATAAATGGGATGAGATTTTTCCCGGCAAATCAATATACGGGCGAAGATATCGTCAATCTCGGCATCGTCAGACTCGGCCAAGCCAATGACAACTTCGGAAAAGAAATTCGGGTCTAAATCAAAATCAACATGTTTAAACCACACTTCAGAAAGTGCTAATAATTCTGCACCACCTCGCTCCTCGAATTGCAAATTAAATAATAGGCTGTCAGCCGGATCAAGGTTATCAAGTGCTTGCTCAAGGAAAATGTCATAGGCTTTTTCTAGCGCTTCATCTTCCGTCATTCGGTTGTTTAAATCCAATTGCATAGTATGTGTCGGTTGATTTTCCATAATGGGATTATCCAAAATTAATAACAAAGTGAAATCAGTAGTGACAAGTATTCAGCTGGTGCCACCAAAAAGAAAGGGAAGATTATATTCCAATTTGAATATTGCTGGAACGGTGCCGGGGATCAGACAGAGATCGACACTTATCCAGCAATCAGTTTAAAAGAGCTCGTGACTAGGTGACTTTTATCGAGGGTGCTGGAGTAACAGCATGACCCTAAAATCATTAAACGTATTCTTTACCGATTATCTTGCAAAAATTCAGTTTTTACATAAGTCATAACAGTGGACTGAAGAAATAGCAGACACGTTCGAGAACACGGTGCCAAACGGGCCGTTTGTCCCATTGATTGTTCACCAGTCGCGTTGAGCGCATAATGTAGTCTTGTTGGACTAGGGTTAAATCATTGCCAAAAAGCTCATCATCGATCACCACCGTAATTTCAAAATTAAGCCACAGGCTGCGCATATCTAAATTAACAGAGCCAACCATACTGAGTTGCCCATCAACCAAAACACTTTTGCTATGTAACAGACCATCTTCGAATAGGTAAATTTTTACGCCGGCTTCCAATAATTCGGTAAAAAATGCCCGGCTGGCCCATCGAACAAGAAATGAATTGTTCTGGCTTGGGATAACAATGCTGACATCTACGCCACGCATGGCTGCCGTACAGATAGCGTGCATTAAATCATCACTGGGGACAAAATAAGGCGTGGTAAGAATTAGCTGCTTGCGGGCGGAAAAAATAGCCGTCATCAGCGACTGCTGGATTAATTCATCAGGGAATCCCGGCCCGGAAGCGATGACTTGGGCAGTATGCCCGCTGGCCTGTTCGAAAGGCATAATAATGTTGTCAGGAGGCGGGGGAAGGTGGCGTTTCCCGGTTTCCATTTCCCAATCGAATGCATAAATAATCCCCAATATCGTGGTAACCGGGCCTTCCATCCTCACCATGATATCGACCCATTGCCCAACTCCAGCATTTTGCTTAAAAAAACGCGGGTCAACCATATTCATGCTGCCGGTATATGAAATATGATTATCGATCAGTATAATTTTCCTGTGTTGACGTAAATCCATGCGGCGCAGGAACAGGCGGAAAATATTCACTTTCAGCGATTCGACAAACTCAATCCCTGCTTTACGCATAATATCAGGGTAAGGGCTGCGGAAAAATTGCCAGCTTCCTGCTGAATCCACCATAATCCGGCACTTAACTCCGCGTTTGGCTGCACGCATCAGAGCATCAGTCACTTGATCAACCAATCCACCTGATTGCCATATATAAAAGACCATTTCAATATTGCATTTGGCGTTTTCAATATCATTGATAATGGCTTTCAATGAGTCATCATAGGAGGTCATTAATTGCATTTTATTGCCTTTAACGCCCTTGATTTTCTGGCGATGTTCGCATAATTGGAATAACGGCGTAGCGACTTCGCTATTTTTATTGGCAAAAATGAGAGTGGATTTTCGTAACTCTGCAAGCCACTTAACAACGGATGAGCGCATTTGTCTGGCTTGCTCAACCCTGCGTTTACCAAGGTGCAATTCACCAAATGACAAATAGGCGACAACGCCCACCAAAGGGATAATGTAAATAATAAGTACCCAAGTCATTGTGGAAGTCACTGGACGGCGCTTCATCAAAACTCGAATAGTGATCCCTGCAATAATCAGCCAATATAAGAAAATCGCCAGCCAGCTCAGTACAGAATAAAAGGTTGTCATATGTGGCAATCAATCCTGTTTATTTAAGTATTTAACACCGTTATTACCGCAATTTTCTAGAAATTTTAGCAAACTATCAACCTAATATAAGTTGGATTGCCAATTAGTTGACAACTTCAGTGGTGAGATGAAGAATATACCTTCGTCTTTCAAGTTGCCTCTTTGTTGGCCGTACTCATTCCCCCAGTCACCGTTTTTATAAAAATACGGTTATCTATGCTCTTGGGGGGCGTTTTACCGCCGCGATGCAACTCGATAATCCATTGAGTATAATGCACCAACCTCAATGAGAACATTAAGCTGGGATAATTGATGAAACATAGCAGAAATGAAGTCGGGCGCTGGAGAAAGATCCGGCAAAACATCAGCCGCCGTCGGCGCTGGCACGAAAGCCAATCACGGCGTAATTTTCGTATCTATAAGTTGCATAAGATCGATGCTTATAAACGTCGCAGATCACTTTTGTTTATCCAAAATTTAGAATGGATGTAAAAAAGTGTGCAGCATGATAAGTACCCGATAAATTAAGGTTATAGTTTAGTTAATAAACCAATATTTGAGAGATAAAAAAGGTACAGATGTTTTTGAATCATTATTGAATATGATAGTCATTTGCATTTAAACTAATGGCAATCTGAAAACTGACTATTATGCTGCTAATCAAGAATTCACTTATGCGTTGGATACCCTGGCCGATACTATTTTCTTTTTGTTTACATATTTCTATTGCTGCGGCGCTTTTTCAAGCGATTGAGTCCGTGAAGCAACAAGATCCTGCACCTATGTCTGTTGCCATGATTCAACTGGCTGCTGAGGTGCCTGCTTCGGTGGCTGCTATGCCTGAACCTGTGCCTGAGCCTCCGGCGCCAGAGCCAGAACCTATCGCTAAAATAGCCCTGCCTAAACCCGTAAAAAAACCGGAAGTGAAGAAAATCGTTAAAAAAGAATCTAAGCCGGTAGAGAAAAAAGTAGAAAAAGTGTCAGAACAGCCAGTGAAGCCTGTTTCTGATGAAACGTCTCAGGTAGCGAATAATCAGGGTGAGCCGAAACCATCTCATCTGGCCACGGATAAAGCATCTACAGCACCACGTGGGCCAAGGGCACTGAGCAGGCCACATCCTATTTACCCATCCAGAGCACAGCAATTAGGAACTGAAGGGGTGGTAAAAGTGGAGTTTGATATTGATGAAGACGGCCGAGTTAAAAACATCAAAATTCTTTCTGCAACGCCTAAAAATATCTTTGAACGTGAAGTGAAACAGGCCATGAGAAAATGGCGCTATGAGAAAACGGCAGCTACCGGGTATATAGCAACCATTGAGTTTAAAGTAACAGGTATTTCCCAAAGCTAATTAAACAAAGAGTCAAGGAACATGGTTTTATCCTTGACTCTATCAACGCATTCTGATCTTTTATTAAAATTCAAGTTCCCTCAAATTCATTCAATCCTGCTGTTATCTTATTTTCAAACGCAATAAATATTTTTGTTTAAGTAATGTTGAGGTGATTATGACTATTTCTATAGAGCTTATTTTACATGATGCTGTAGAGCACTCTCGTGAAAAATTCAAGGCAAAAGCAGGGAATAAATACTATTGTGACAAAAGTGTTCTTGATGAAAAAGATTCATATAAGCGTTTTATTCATAGTGGTGGAGTTAAAAAACGTGGTCAGGAAGAGTTTTTAAAATCCCGTGCTTTTATTTCTAATCTGGAAATTGAAGAAGAAAGGCGACAAGCTAGTTTTAATGAAATACTTGGAAATGATCTCTATAAACGATTCTATCAAGGCATCCTACATGGAGGCAAAATGAGTGAATCCAGCAAGAAAGATAGAGAAAGCATTAGGGCTGAATTTCGGCAAAGAGATCTAATTAACCAGTTGATTAATAAGGATGAAAACGAAATTAATGCTGAGCAATATAGAAAGATTTATGACTATACAGTTGAAAAACAAAATGAGCTTTTAGCAGGTAACTGCCCTGATTATTGTAATGCTGCATATCACTATTTAATACAGCAACGAGTTGATGATATTTTAAGTTTTTATAATGCGATGCATAACACGCCTAGTTATGTCTATGTCCAAATTATAGCCACACAGGGAAAATATGATCACGTATTTATATTGATTAATAGTTTTAATAATAAAAAAGGCCAGCCAATATTAGGACAACTATATCATGAACTTCCAAGAGGGGCTTGGGTATGCGATCCTTGGGCAAAAATTGTTTGCTGTGCTGAAGATTATAATGATAGATGGAAGAGCAAAATGAGCAAATGGCACCTTCTGGGAAAATGCCTGGTACTTTCATCTAATGATAGTAATCAATTTCCTTTAAAAAAAGATACATATCTTACTATTCAAAACAGTGTGAAAAAAATACTTAATCAGGCAATTATATCTCCTGACGGCAATATAACAGCCAGAGCATTGTGAATATCATGATTTCTTTTAATTTGTTCTATTTAATCATAAAAAAGGAGCGTCATAACAACGCTCCTTTGATTTTCGTGAGTCACTTTTCGAACAAATTATTATTCTGAATCACTGCCTTCCAGCTTGAAATGTCTTTTCCCTTCGGGCAAAGGGCGCGAAGAGTTATTCTCATCAACGGCGACATAAGTGAAAACCGCGTCAGTTGCACGATAACGCTGCCCAACGGGTTCAGATGCCACTTTTTTCACCCAAACCTCAATATGAATGGTGATTGATGAGTTGCCCGTTTTAAGGCAACGGGCATAACAGCATACGACGTCACCTACCGCAACTGGTTTCAGAAAACTGATGCCATTTACGCTAACAGTTACCACGCGTCCCAGTGCAATTTCTTTTGCCAAAATTGCGCCGCCAATATCCATTTGAGACATCAGCCAGCCACCGAAAATATCCCCATTGGCATTGGTATCAGCGGGCATGGCCAGTGTACGGAGAACCAATTCTCCGTTTGGTAAGGATTGTTGTTGTGTCATTAGAAAACTTGCTTTATTTGGTGAATACAACAATACCTGCCGAATTGCCGACAGGTATCCATCTGTGGGTCATTACATTATTCTTGTTCGCGAGGTAGATGGCGGTAGATATATACCACACTCAACACAGTAAAGACCAGCGTCAATGCAGTTAACCCGAATACTTTAAAGTTAACCCAAACTTCCTGAGGCAGCCAGAAAGCAACATAAATATTGACCAATGCACAGACTGCAAAAAAGATTGCCCAAGCTGTATTGAGCTTGTTCCAGATTAAATCAGGCAGCTCCAACTCCTTACCTAACATTTTCTGGATAAGTGGCTTTTTCATAACCCATTGACTGATGATCAAAACAAGCGCAAAAATGGCATAAATAACCGTTACCTTCCACTTAATGAACAAATCACTGTGGAAAGCCAGAGTCAGTGTCCCGAAGACTGCGACCATAGCAAAGGTAATTAAAGATGATTTTTCTACTTTGCGGTAGAGCAGATATGTAATGACAACTGCCAATCCGGTAGCAGCAATCAATGCGCCGGAAGCATAAAAAATGTCATACATCTTGTAAACGATGAAAAAAACGACTAATGGCAAAAAGTCTAAAAGTTGTTTCATAAATTGAACCCATAATGATGCCAATGATGGCATGTTTTTGAATCTGTGTCAGAGTGTATCAGATATCAGTGAAATGGTTTATTTTTCGGAAAAAACATTTTTCACTTGTTTCCCGTGTTAGGCTGATTTTGAACAGCAATGAGGCACTTGTGAGTTTCTAGTTCACACCGCATTATAGTAGGTTGTTTTTCACGAAAGGGCATAAAGGTCATGTTGTGGAAAAGGTTGCATCGCTGGATGCCAGGTTTGGAAAATCTTTGTCATTATCGTAAAGAATATTTTAGTCATGATATGCGGGCAGGGCTCTCTGTTGCTGCGGTTGCATTGCCGGTGGCGATTGCTTATGCGGAATTAATGGGCATTAGCGCCATTATTGGTTTGTATGCCTGTATTTTACCCATGTTTGCCTATGCATTGTTCGGGACTTCCCGCCAGCTGATTGTTGGGCCAGATGCAGCAACTTGCGCCGTTATTGCAGCGGCAGTCGCGCCACTGGCATTAGGAAATGAGCACGTTCGTTGGCAGCTTGCTATTGTAATGACATTAATGACAGGGTTTTGGTGCATTTTAGCCAGCCACTTCCGGCTGGGTGCTTTTGCCGATTTTCTGTCCCGCCCTATTTTGAAAGGTTTTATCAATGGGGTCGCCATTACCATTATGGCAGACCAGATTGCAAAAGTTTTTGGGATATCAGGTCTGCCGGCTGAGTTGATTGAGCGGTTGATTGAGTTCCCCTATAAATTCTTGGGTGCTCATTGGCCAACGGTGGGTATGTCAGCTCTTACCCTGCTGGTATTGCTCATTGTGGGATTTATCCGGCCCAATTGGCCGGCCCCACTGATGGCAATGATTGTATCGACTTATGTCAGTTGGCAATTTAAGCTTGACCAATATGGTATTCAGATTGTTGGTGATATGGGCAAGGGGCTGCCCATTGTTCCCATGCCGGAATTTGAATTGGGTGTCATACGTGATCTGGTTGTTCCCTCGATTAACCTTGCGGTAATTAGCTTTGTCAGCTTTATGATGACAGCCCGCAGCTTTGCCAGCAAAAATGGTTATCAGGTCGATTCTGACCTAGAACTCAGGGCATTGGGCATTGCCAATATCGCCGCATCATTATCGCAAGGTTTTGCTGTCAGTGCGGCCGGCAGCCGTACCGCAGTCAATGATGCACTTGGCGGAAAAACCCAAATGGTGTCAATAATCGCTGGTGGTACCATTCTGTTGGTGCTGTTATTTATGACCTCCTTTCTGACTCACATCCCTTTGTCGTCGCTGGGTGTGGTTTTAATATTTTCCTCATGGTCACTGCTGGGATTGAAAAACATCTGGGCGTATCGGAAACGTAATCGTCAGGCTTTTACGCTTTCTATCTTTACTCTCATCGCTGTTTTGCTGGTGGGTGTCATTGATGGTATTGGCTTTGCCGTTTTGCTCGGGTTGCTGCAATTCTTGCGCATTGTATTTCGTCCATCAGATCAATTGCTGGGAGTAAACGAACAAGGCATGGTGCGCTCCATTCACCAAGATAATGATATTAAACCCGTGGATGGCATCATGATGTACCGTTTTAACTCTCCATTGACCTATTTTAACGCCGGCTACTTCAAAAAACGGGTATTGCAGCATGTTGGCAGTGCCCCAGTTCGCCCGTTATGGTTGGTGGTGGATGCTACCGTCAGCTTTACCTATGATGATGTCAGTGTTTTTGCAGCATTAGATGAGTTGATTACTGAACTGAAAGAAAAAGGCATCACGCTTGTGCTGGCGGGACGCAGAACAGAACTGAACTATTGGATAAAGCAGAATAAACTCAGCCGCAGTGATGAAGATCTGATCATTGTGCCAGACCTCTATTTTGCTATTCGCTTGATACAAAGTAAGCAACAGGTTGCGGAAAAAGAGAGGGAAAAAGAGAAAGAAGGAATGAATTCGTAATTCACCCCCTGATACAGAAGTACGGGGGTGAATTATCTTATTTATATTGTGCTGTCTGGCGCTTTGTTTTGTGGTTTAACCAGCATGTACAGGCGGAATAAGTAAATCAACAGCAGTGCTGACAGTAAATTATTTAATATTGATGTGAGTACGTAAGGGGCTTTTGTCAGCAAGAGCTCCAGCATCAATTTCGTGGCAAGCCATAATAACATGGCAGGAATCAGCAGCCGAATGTTGCTGAATGCCAATTTCCAGCTATCCTGCATGGCAGAAAAGATGCCTTTGCCTTTTTCGAACAAGAAAATAGGGGCAAATGCAAATGCGATAGAAAAGAGTATCCCGGGCAATAACATCAAAACATAGCCAAGCTGAATCAACAGGGTACAGATAAACATCAGCAAAAACATTTTAGGCAACAGTGTGATTGATAATGTACTGGCGTGAATGGCATTGGTTTGCTGGCCATTGGAAACGGCATTAATGAGAACCAATACACTGGCAGCCAGTAAGGTATTGCCGAAAATGTTGGTAAATAAGATCCCGAATGCGGTGCGCAAAAACATCATTTGCTCGTCAGGTGTCAACTTTTCCACAAAATCTTTGACTCCTGCGTTGCCGGAATCTTTGAAGGCATCTTGTATCCCAATTAACAAACTGAGTTGTTCACCATTTGGCATCAGAAGATGCTCAAGCAGTGTTGTTACCAACGCGGCCAAGACAGCGAGTATGACAATATTCAACAGTTGGTTCTTCAAAAAGTTGATGCTGTCACGATACAGGGTATTTGCCGTGATGGGCATGAAAGTGGCTCCTATCAAATAAACAACGATAATGTTCAATTGTACCCTGTTAGGGGGATTATTGGATACCTCAGATTTACGTTCTTGTCGTGCTCTGTGAACCGGCATTGAAGGGCGGAGAAAAATTATCTTTGTTGGATATCAATATTGATATTTTTCCAAAATGATAAAAATATTAATTTTATGTTACAAGTTTATATGGCAGCTACAGATGCCAAATAAAATTTGGCAACAGAGTACTTCTGTTATTAAATAACCGTAATAACCAAAAATTGATATAAAAACATTAACGCAAATATATAATAAAATTAATACTAAGCTAATCTTGATTTGGATCAATTTAAAATATCCTTCAGGTGAAATAATAAAACCATAGATACCTTATTTTCTAAAAATCTTTAAAAGATGTGATCTGTCTTAGATCATAACAGTAAACAAACGGGTATATTTCTGACAGTTTTAAAACCACACAAATGGGATGGATAATGAAAAAGATTTCTGCGCTCGTATTGGCTGCGGCTACGTTAGCTCCGTCATTGGCTTTTGCTCATGAAGCGGGTGATTTCTTGTTCCGTGCAGGCACAGCAACGGTAAGACCAAATGCAGGTTCTGACAATGTATTAGGTTTGGGATCTTTTGATGTCAATAATAATACTCAGTTGGGTTTAACTTTTGGTTATATGATAACCGATAATATTGGCGTTGAATTATTGGCAGCGACGCCTTTCCAGCATAAAGTCAGTTTACCGGGTGCAGGTGAAATTGCTGAGGTTAAACATTTGCCGCCAACGTTAATGGCACAATATTATTTTGGTGCGACAGAGAATCAATTACGTCCTTATGTTGGTATGGGTATTAACTACACAACATTCTTCAGCGAAAAATTTAATAATAATGCTACAGTAAAAGCGGCTAATTTAAATAGTTTGGATCTGAAAGATTCTTGGGGATTCGCAGGTCAGGTTGGTATGGACTATAAATTAGATAAAAACTGGATGTTGAATACCTCGCTGTGGTGGATGAATATTGAAACTGATGTGAAATTCAAAGTGGGTGATGAGCAAAAGAAATATAAAACTCGTCTCGATCCATGGGTCTTTATGTTTAGTGTAGGTTACAGTTTCTAATTTTGTTTGAATGGAAGATTAAAGTTTAAACAAATGTAGGAAAGTAGTAAAAACAAGCGACGTGTGTGTTTGACATAAGAGAGAACCAATGGGGCGTAATCAGCCCCATTTTTCAATTGTAGGCACTACCTAAGTTTGATGGAGTTAATGACCGAGTTAACCCCTTTAATGTCCCGAGCCACCTGTATTGCGCGTTTAATCTCTTCGGGAGAATTAACAAACCCGCTTAGTTGTACACGCCCCTTAAAGGTTTCTACATTAATTTCATTGGATTTCAAACCCTTGGTTGCCAGTAATGCAGATTTTACTTTTGTGGTGATCACAGTATCGTCAATATAACCTCCTGTGCCTTCTGTTGTTGCCGTTGGGGCACATGCAGATATCGCCATTGCCATTATGATTGCAACGAAAAATGCAGAGACTTTTTTTAATGGTTTCATAATGATACTCCATTGATGTCAAGGAAATGTTTGTTTGGTAAAAGCGATCTTTTATTTTTCATAAGCTTGATTTTCATGAACTTGGGTTGTTATGAAATTTTGTGGAACTGCAAACATCAGTATTGTTGAGAACAATGGAAGCAGCAAACAGCGAGGTCATATTTATAATTTTCCCCGCCTGCTTGTGGAGGAAGTTTTATCCCCGCCATCTTTCAGATTGCCGTCTTGATATAGCTTGAAATCTGATGGGGATAGGTTCATTGAAGGGAATTATGGGCAGATTTTCATTGAGTGGCTTCCTTCATATTACGAACAAAAATCAGTAGCTTCTCTTGCATAACTGCGGGTTGATGCAAATTATCCTCAATTATTTTTACGATTGCAGAGCCTGAAATTGCCCCTTTGGCACCACTATTGAGGGCCTTTTTGACTTGCAGCGGCTCAGAAATACCAAAGCCTTGCAGGGCAGGGGCGGCATGATATTCCTTGAGCTTATTAATAATATGGTTCAATGGTAGAGTTGTTTGGTTTTCGCTTCCGGTAACACCCGCCCTTGAGAGCAAATATGTATATCCGCGCCCGAACGAGGCAATCTCACGCAGTAGCTCGTCATCTGCATTAGGGGGGCAAACAAATATCGGGGCAATGTCATATTTCATGGCCGCTGAACGGAAAGGAGAAGATTCAGATAGCGGCACATCGGCGACTAACACAGAATCTACTCCTGATTCTTTGCAACGACGGTAAAAATCATCGATCCCATTGTGGAAGACCAAATTGGCATAAACCAGCAGGCCAATGGGAATTTCAGGATGTTGTTTCCGAATTTTAGCCAATAACTCAAAACAGGTTACCGATGTCACCTTGGAGGATAACGCCCGCAAATTGGCATTTTGAATGGTGGGGCCATCGGCAAGGGGATCTGAAAACGGAAAACCCAATTCGAGAGCATCTGCACCACCGGAGATCAATGTATTAATAATTTCCAGTGACAGATCAGGATTTGGATCACCCAAGGTGACAAAAGGAACAAATGCGCCTTGATTTTGGTTTTCTAGTTTTTTGAACAGTTGCTCATAACGTTCCATCAGATTGTCTCCCGGGATTTTAAAATATCGTGAACGGTAAAGATGTCTTTGTCGCCACGGCCAGATAAATTGACAATTAACAACTGCTCCTTATCTGGAGCCTGATGGATCATTTTCAAAGCATAAGCCAGTGCATGGGATGATTCTAATGCAGGAATAATTCCTTCATTGCGGGACAGTTCCTGAAAAGCAGCAAGGGCTTCTTCATCGGTAATAGAGACATAATCAGCTCTGCCGATGCTGTTTAAATAAGCATGTTGAGGGCCTACGGACGGGAAATCCAATCCCGCGGAAATGGAATAAGATTCTTCAATCTGCCCGTCTTCTGTCTGCATAATTGGGGCTTTCATTCCAAAATAAATCCCTAATTTGCCATGTTGCAGTGGGGCACCATGTTCCCCGGTTTCGATACCGTGTCCGGCTGGTTCTACACCTATCAGGCGAACCTTATTTTCTGGAATAAAGTCAGCAAATAAACCTATGGCATTGGAGCCGCCACCAATACAGGCAATAACTGCATCGGGCAAGCGTCCTTCTTTTTCCAGAATTTGCGCTTTGGCTTCTTCACCAATCATGCGCTGGAATTCCCGTACCATCGTTGGATATGGATGGGGGCCGGCTGCCGTTCCTAACAGATAATGAGCTTTGTCATAGCAACCAGACCAGTCGCGCATGGCTTCATTGCACGCATCTTTCAACGTGGAAGAACCACTGTGAACCGGGATGACTTCTGCCCCCATCAAACGCATACGAAAAACATTGGGAGACTGGCGTTCAATATCCTTTGCACCCATATAAATACGGCATTTTAGGTTCAATAGTGCACATGCCAAGGCAGTTGCCACGCCATGCTGGCCCGCGCCCGTCTCGGCAATAATTTCAGTTTTTCCCATGCGCTTTGCCAACAACGCTTGTCCCAATACCTGATTGGTTTTGTGGGCACCGCCGTGGAGTAAATCTTCCCGTTTCAAGTACAGGCGCGTTTTGGTGCCTTTAGTGAGGTTTTGACACAATGTTAAGGCAGTAGGCCGGCCAGCATAGTTTTTCAATAAATCCAGAAAATCACGCTGAAATTCAGGATCTTGTTGTGCATCTATGAAGGCACTTTCTAGTTGATTGAGCGCAGGGATCAAAATCTGAGGAACAAATTGACCACCAAAATCGCCAAAGTAAGGATTCAATTTACTCATTATTCTATTCATCCACTTTCTGTCTGAAAAAATTAGTGATAACAGCGTAATTGTTGAAATAATTGTTTTATTTTGTGTTTGCTTTTGATGCCTGGAGAAACTTCGACACCAGAATTAAAATCTAACCCATAGCAGTTGAACGAGACTGCTTGCCGGCAGTTTTCAACATTCAGCCCTCCTGCCAATATACTGTTATGCTGGAGCTGAGGGGCAATTAATTGCCAATCAAATGGTTCACCTGTTCCACCGGAGCCATTATCCAGTAAGAAGTGATCAACATTGGGCATGTCGGAAATCGCTTCTGCCACCTTGGACTTATCAATCACTCTGGACATATCAATAGCTTTCCAGATTTCGCAATGTTCAGGCAATACAGGGCGTAATGTATTGATATAGTTTTCATCTTCACTTCCGTGTAATTGCACTGCACTTAACGCAAGTGTACGGGCAACCTCACTGACAAAATCAACCGGCTGATCTTGAAACACCCCCACATATTGCAATGAGGCTTCGTTAATAATTTGCTGTGCTTTTTGCAGGTTGATCTTGCGTGGTGACTTTTCAGCGAAAATCAAACCACCGTAAACGGCACCTTGTTGCAATGCAGATTTGGCGTCTTGGGGGCGGGTTAATCCACAGACTTTGTTATTGCCCAAGATCAAGCGACGTAGGGCCAGATCGATATTGGGTTGCGCCATTAAAGCACTGCCAATTAAAAAACCATGAGCATATTGGCTTAATTCACGGACTTGCTGGTGTTGATGGATGCCCGATTCGCTGATAATAATGGTGCCTTCAGGTAAACCAGCAGCCAGTTTGCGTGTACGAGCCAAATCGATGGATAAATCCCGCAGATCCCGGTTATTGATCCCAACAACTTTCGCCCCCAATGCAATTGCCCGTTGCCGTTCATCCTCATTACTGACTTCGGTCAGCACTCCCATATCAAGGCTGTGTGCCAACGCGGACAGTTCACGGTATGTATCATCATCGAGCACAGATAACATGAGTAAAATCGCATCAGCCTGATAGTAACGGGCAAGATAGACCTGATAGGCGTCAATAATAAAATCTTTGCACAAAACAGGTTGGTGCACGGCATCACTGACCACCTTGAGAAAATCATAACTCCCCTGAAAATATTTTTCATCGGTCAAAACAGAAATGGCGGCAGCGTAAGGTTGATATGTTTTAGCAATGCGAACAGGATCGAAATCCTGACGGATTAACCCCTTCGAAGGTGACGCTTTTTTGCATTCCAGAATGAAAACGCTCTTATCTTGGGTCAATGCCTGATAAAACTGGCGCTGGCTCGGCACAATGGAACCAATGAAATTTTCCAGCGGTTGTTCTGCCTTACGGGAGAGCAGGTATTCTGCTTTATCATCAACGATTCTCTGCAATACACTTTTCTGTGATGTATGGGTTTTCATGATTTAATCCTTGCCGCTAGTGCGGTCACTTTTTCATAGGGTTGACCGCTGTAAATAGTATCAAGTGCTAATTGTGTGTTTTCCCGTAGATTTTCTTGCCCGTGGATTTTCATCAAGAGAGCTACATTGGCCGCCACGGCATCAACATGGGCTTTTTGTCCACGCCCTTGCAATAACTTAGCCAACATATCGCGATTTTCTTCTGGAGTTCCACCTTTTAATGAAGAAGGATGATGATTCGGTAAGCCAAAATCGGCTGCCGTTAACTGATATTGGTTAATTTCACCATGATTCAGCTCTGCGATATGGACTGGAGCATGCAAAGCGACTTCATCCATTCCGCCACTGTGCACAACTGCTGCTCTTTGATATCCCAATGCCTGTAAAGTCCGGGCGATGGGTTCAACCAATTCAGGGCTGTAAACCCCGATCAGTGAGAGAGGTGGACGAGCTGGGTTAATTAATGGGCCAAGCACATTGAATAATGTCCGGGTTTTTAGTTGCTGGCGAACCTGCGCTGCATGACGAAAACCATTGTGATATTGAGGTGCGAACAGGAAGCAAACACCAATATCGTCCAGAGCATTGCGTGAGTCTTCGGCACAGGCATCCAGCACAATGCCAAATGCAGCCAGCACATCAGATGAACCGGAACGGCTGGAAATACTGCGATTCCCATGTTTTGCCACTTTAAGGCCACAAGCTGCGGCAACAAAGGCGCTGGCAGTTGAAATATTGATGCTATCGGAACCATCACCCCCAGTGCCGACGATATCGCAAAACAGGTAGTCAGGACGGGGAAAAGGCGCTGCATTTGCCAGAAATGCCTGAGCCGCACCCGCAATTTCTTGGGGTTGCTCACCACGCAGTTTTAAGCTAATCAATACAGCGGATAATTGAACATCGTTTAACTCGCCATGGATCATGGCGTCAAATAATCGCTGGCTTTCTTGTTGTGTCAGTGCTTGGGCACTGAATAGTTTGTCAAAAATCAACTGCATTTTCCCGTTCCTTCCTGTCTGATACTTTTAAGAGAGACCTTTAAGTTTTATGCTTTTGCGTTCTATATGATTAACGTCTTATTTTTGGTGGATTAAGTTTAACTTAGCGCCCAGATCAAAGTTTGCTCCAACAGCCTGGCACCCTGAGTCGTCAAAATGGATTCAGGGTGAAACTGGAATCCACAGACTTTGTGTTCTTCATGACGAACAGCCATCACCGTATCCGCACACGACGCCGAGATAGTCAAAGCATCGGGAACGCGTATGCTTGCAAGGGAGTGGTAACGTGCGACGAAAAAAGGATTTGGCAAGCCGGCAAACATGCTTTGTGCATCATGTGTCGTTGGCGTTGATTTGCCATGCAAAATTTCCGGGGCTATAGAAATCTCTCCGCCATAGGCTTCAATAATTGCCTGATGACCAAGGCAAATGCCGATAATTGGGATTTGCCCCATCGCCTGTTTGATAAGTGCGGGCATACAGCCAGCATCTGAGGGTTTTCCGGGGCCGGGTGATAACATCAACAGTGGTGAACTCATTTCATCAAGTTTGGCGATGATGGTATCAGTCGGCACGGTATTGCGATAAATAACAACGTGATGACCACAGGTACGCAATTGATCAACAAGGTTATAAGTAAAAGAGTCAACATTATCGAGCAGGAGAATATTAGCCATCAGAATGTCACCTCCATATTGTGGGCTTTAGCAATTGCGTGAATAACGGCTCTGGCTTTGCTGCGCGTTTCGTCTACTTCTGATTGAGGGATGGAATCCAATACGATCCCCGCGCCGGCTTGAACAGTAGCGCGCCCGTCTTCCACATAAGCGGAGCGGATCACGATACAAGTATCGAAATCACCTTTGCCGGTAAAATAGCCCACTGCGCCACCGTAACTGCCGCGTTGCTCACCTTCGCATTCTGCAATGAGTTGCATGGCGCGAACTTTGGGAGCGCCTGTCAATGTGCCCATATTCATGCAGGCTTGATAGGCGTGGAAAATATCCAAATCATGACGGAGTGTACCGACAACGCGGGAAACAAGGTGCATGACGAATGAATAGCGATCGACTTTGGTTAAATCAGCGACATAACGACTGCCAGGTTCACAAATCCGAGCCAAATCGTTACGGGCCAGATCAACCAACATCACATGTTCAGACATTTCTTTGGCATCGGTACGCATTTCCAATTCAATGCGGCTGTCAAGGTCGAAATCCAATTCTCCATCGGCATTGCGTCCACGGGGGCGTGTGCCGGCAATGGGATAGATTTCTATCTGGCGACTTTTGGCATCATATTTCAGTGCGCTTTCTGGTGAGGCTCCGAACAGGCCAAAATCCTTGTCTTGCATAAAAAACATATAGGGGCTTGGATTTTGTTTTTTCAACACGTGATAGGCATTTAGTGGAGCAGGGCACGGCAAGGTAAAACGCCGTGACGGAACAACTTGGAATACTTCCCCTTGACGGACTGATTGCTGTAGTTTTTGTACAATATTTGCGTATTGCTCATCGCTTAAGTTGCAGCCAACCGTGAAATCAGGCAACGAAACAGGCAAAAGTGGCGGAATGGAGCCTGCAATTGTCGAGACCAACATTGTCATACGTTCATTGAGGCGCTTTTTTTCTGGTTTGTTATCACCGAATAGAGAAGTTTGTAAATATGAATGCTCGTTTTGATGGTCGATCACGAGTAATGTTTCTGCAAGATAAAAACAGAAATCAGGACAATTCTGATGATTTTTGACTGCGGGCAATGGCTCAAATCCTGCCACTAAATCGTAAGCAAACATCCCGCCAACAAAAATCGCGTCAGGCGATGTTGAAAAAGATGACAATGCCGATAAGGCGCGTAATGCGTCAAAAACTGAACCAGACTTGAGTCGGTTGTCTTCATCCAAATTATGCTCAGCAGTAGGGAAATGTGCGTGCATAACTTGTGATTCGATATTTAATTGTGCTTTTTCCGCAAGTAAGGTTGCGAGTATAGGAAACAGATTTTGGCCATTGGGGGTAAGGGCTTCAAAAGTCACCTGATCCCCGTTGGCAGTAATCCGCATGGCACTATCGATGATCAAAATGCTTTTAATGTTATTTTTGCTTTGAATTTCAGCAGATTCGAGTAATAGCGTTGCTGGACGGTTATTGCAAAGTTGATGGAAAAGCAGTGTTGGATCTGTTTTGTAAACAGTATCCATTTGATTTATAGAGATATTGAATTCTTTACTATTCATATTTATACCCCGAGCTATCTGCATCCACAAAAACTGAAATGATAAAAAACGGTGATAAAAAAACCCGCTTCTTAGGGCGGGTTTCGGCACTTTTGCATTGGTATTTATGTGCGTGAGCCAACCACCCTGAATGGGAAGTTGTGCCACCAACGGCTGACCTGCCTAGTTTGCATAAATACGATCATCTTCGAGTGCCTCATTTGTTAAATGGTATTGAGTAGCAGGTACATGTAATCTTCGTACTAGTAGACTGGATCGATCTTTGGTTGTCAATAATTTTTTCTGTGTCCCAAAAAATGATAACAGGAGGCTAAAAGATGATAGTAGGAAATTATTAGAAAGTATTATTTGTAATAAGCAAAATGACAACTTTGCCAGCTCTTGTGATGGCAGAAAATACTTCATATGGGTATTAGTGCCTCTGTTACTGTAGCAGGAACCGCACGGCCGAACATGGAAATTTCATATAAAGTTCAGACTGACGAAATTACAGATATTAAAACAGGAAAAACCACTGCAGATAAGAAAGGGAATTGGAACTTTAATGTAATCGTCATATATCAGGACCACAGGATATAGTCGTTTCTGCATCATATTGTGGAAAGCCAACTCATTTTAAATTGGCTTATGCTGATCCTGAATAAGGGCATCTTATCTTTATTGTTGTCAGATAACATCACACCACTGAATAGGCGGGGAATAACAGCCGCGTAACATTATAGCTATCACCTGTGTTATTATGATCACTTTGTACTTGAGAACACTATAGAATAGATAAGTGCTCTCATTTCCCACCCGATAAAACAGGTACAGCATAATGACTGAAGCTGCCAGCGAAATGACAAGACGCTATGATTTACATAGCCATACGACCGCTTCAGATGGAGTGTTATCACCTGAACAGCTTGTAGACAGAGCCGTCGAGATGGGTATTCATGTGCTGGCAATTACCGATCATGATACGACGGATGGTATTCAACCTGCTTTAAATCATATCCAGCAAAATAATCTGCCAATGACATTAGTATCTGGTGCTGAAATTTCAACACTATGGGAGAATTTTGAAATCCATATTGTCGGTTTAAATATCGATATTAATTCGACTCCCTTAAGACAATTTTTGGAAAACCAAGTGAGCTTAAGGAACCAACGCGGCATTGAGATTGGGCACCGTTTAGCCAAGGCAGGCATTCCCGATGCTTGGAAAGGCGCATCCCGGCTCGCGAATGGCGGGCAAGTTACACGCGGGCATTTTGCCCGCTTTCTGGTTGAAACAGGGGTTGAACCAACAATCCAGAAAGTATTCAAAAAGTATCTGGCAAAGGGAAAAATCGGTTATGTGCCTCCACAATGGTGTACAATCGAGCAGGCAATTTCAACTATTCACCAAGCTGGTGGACAAGCGGTCATTGCCCATCCGGGCCGGTATGATTTGTCGACAAAATGGCTGAAACGGCTAATAGTTTGGTTTAAACAACATGGTGGTGATGCAATGGAAGTTGCACAGTGCCAGCAAGCACCTAATGAGAGACAACAACTTGGTCAATTGGCAAGTGAATATGGGTTGAAAGTATCATTAGGATCGGATTTTCACCAACCTTGTTCATGGATAGAACTCGGACGAAATTTGTGGTTACCCGGTGATGTTGTACCGATATGGCACGATTGGTCACGGTTAGGGGCTGCATGAGAATAGAGGTTATATTATGAGCCAGTTTTTTTATATCCACCCTGACAACCCACAATCTCGTCTTATTGACCAAAGTGTGGAAGCACTGAAAAAAGGTGGCGTTGTCATTTATCCGACTGATTCCGGTTATGCCATTGGTTGCTGTCTTGAGAATAAAGATGCAATGACCCGTATATGTCGTATTCGTCAATTGGAAGGGCGCCACAATTTTACGTTGATGTGTCGCGATCTTTCCGAAATTTCGACTTATGCCCACGTAGATAATCAAGCGTTCAGGTTGATTAAAAATAACACGCCCGGAAATTACACTTTTATTTTGCAGGCAACAAAAGAAGTTCCACGTCGTTTGATGAATGAAAAACGTAAAACTATCGGGTTGCGTGTTCCTTCCAATCCTATCGCTTTAGATTTGCTGGAAAAAATGGGCGAACCATTGATGTCATGCAGCCTGATTTTGCCCGGAAATGATTTTGCAGAATCTGATCCGGAAGAGATTAAAGATACGTTGGGTAAACAAGTTGATTTAATTATTCACGGTGGTTATCTTGGGCAGCAGCCGACAACGGTAGTAGATTTAACTGGGGATTCACCAGTAATTCTTCGCGAAGGCGAAGGTGATGTAACACCTTTTTTATAAGGTGAATGATTTATTTCTTAATTTAAATACGACGCCTGTGAAGGCGACAACAGAGGTTGCTCAATGAGCGATAAAACAGAAAAGTTACAAAAAGTTCTCGCGCGTTCTGGTCATGGTTCCCGTCGCGAAATCGAAGGATATATTCAACAAGGGCGCATTAGCATTGATGGCAAGACCGCAACGTTGGGCGATCGAATCGAAGTTAAACCCTCAGTTAAGATTCGTCTGGATGGGCGGATTTTAAATATCAAAGAACCACAGAAAGATATCTGCCGTGTTTTAGCCTATTACAAACCGGAAGGGGAATTGTGTACTCGTCACGATCCTGAAGGTCGTCCGACCGTGTTTGACCGCTTGCCAAGAATGCAGGGTGCACGCTGGATTGCAGTGGGGCGTCTGGATATCAATACTTGTGGATTGATGCTGTTTACAACGGATGGTGAATTAGCAAACCGTTTAATGCATCCAAGCCGCGAAGTTGAACGTGAATATGCTGTCCGTGTTTTTGGTGAGGTGGATAATGCAAAACTTCGCCAACTGACTCAGGGCGTTCAACTGGAAGATGGCCCGGCATCATTTAAAACTATCACGTTTAAAGGTGGTGAAGGGATTAACCAGTGGTACAACGTCACTTTGACGGAAGGCCGTAACCGTGAAGTCAGACGGTTATGGGAATCTGTCGGCGTGCAGGTTAGCCGCCTGATCCGCGTGCGTTATGGCGATATCAATTTGCCGAAAGGTTTGCCGCGTGCTGGTTGGAGTGAACTGGGGCTGGAACAAACCAATTATCTGCGCCAGTTAGTTGGCTTGGGTAATGAAATTGCGACGAAAGTGGCTGTTGAACGTGATCAACGCCGAATCAAAGCGAATCAAATCCGTCGTGCCGTGAAAAGACACGCGAAAGTAGCCTCCCGCCCTGCGGGAAAACGCCCTGCTAGTAGCTCTCGTCAAAATGCCGGAAGAAATACGACACCTAAAGGTCGTTAATTCTTATTCCGCTGTTTCAATCTACAACGCCATACAGGCTGAAACAGCGGGTTTATTTACCAATCAATGCCTTTTTGGGCTTTTATTCCTGCATCAAATGCATGTTTGACTGGGCGCATTTCTGTAATGGTATCGGCGTATTCCAGCAACTCCCGATGACACCCACGCCCGGTGATGATAACACTTTGGTGCGCAGGCCGCTGTTTGAGGGCTGCCAGAACATCTGTAAGCTCAAGATAACCATAACTGACCATATAGGTTAGTTCATCCAGAACAACAAGATGCAATGAAGGATCAGATAACATGGCTACCGCCTGCTTCCAGGCAATCTGGCAGGCTGCGGTGTCTGTTTCACGGTTTTGAGTTTCCCATGTAAATCCGGTTGCCATTACATGAAATTCAACACCATGCTGTAACAGCAAATTCCTTTCACCACTTTCCCATGTTCCTTTGATGAATTGGATAACACCAGCACGTTGCCCGTGCCCGATAGCACGAGTGACAGTACCAAATGCAGCGGTGGTTTTTCCTTTGCCATTTCCGGTAAATACAATAACGATCCCTCGTTCTTGCTGTGCGGCATCGATACGGGCGTCGACTTTTTCTTTCAGGCGCTGTTGTCTTTTTTGGTGCTGGTTGTTATCTCTTGTCATTATTCAGCAGGCCCCGCTTTTCGACCAGGTTGGGCATCAAAACTAATGCCGGAATCATGTTGGCTGTCATCACCCATCAAATAAAGATAAACGGGCATAATATCAGCGGGAGTCTTTAGTTTGCCTGAATTTTCATCTGGAAACGCACTGGCACGCATGCTGGTACGGGTTCCGCCGGGATTGATACAATTAATGCGCAAAGACGTATTCTGATATTCTTGCGCTAAAACCTGCATGAAACCTTCGGTGGCAAATTTAGATACGGCGTAAGCTCCCCAACCACTCCTGCCTTCTCGGCCAACGCTGGAGCTGGTAAAGACCAAAGAGCCTTTGGCGGATTTTAATAACAGAGGGATTAGAGCCTGAGTCAGCATAAACGTAGCATTAACATTTACCTGCATGACTTCATGCCAGAGTTGGGGAGGCTGTTCTATGACCGGGGCGACAACACCAAGCAGGCCTGCATTGTGCAGAACGCCATCTAAACGAGGATAACGTTGAGCCAATTCTGTGGCGAAAGTCTGGCATTCTTCTGCGGTCACAGTCAGAAGATCCATGGTGTAAATATCTGCGGGTAGACCACCGTTGGCTTCAATTTGTTGTTTGACGGCTTCTAACTTAGTGGTAGTTCGTCCCAGCAAAATAACCTGTGCACCGTGGCGGGCATAGGTCAGGGCTGCTTCCCGCCCGATACCGTCACCGGCACCAGTGACTAAAATAATTTTTTGTTGCAGCAGATCATCATTGGGGTGGTAATTGAACATCGAACACTTTTCCTGTGATTCTTGTATACCCGTCGTCTTTCAAGTTGCCTCTTTGTTGGCGGCACTCATTCACTCCGGTTACCGTTTTTATAAACATACAGTTATCTATGCTCCCGGAGGTTATGAGACGCATCTTGAAATCCATAGGGTATAAACCATTGGTTGCCATGTCGGGATGGCACTTGAAGACTGTAATCAGAACAAAACTTAAAGCTATCGTCAAATATCAGGGATCTTTGAAATAACAAATCAGGTTTTTTTGAAATAGCAAAATCACTCTTTGAGCTGAGGGCTGTAAACTGTTAGAGCGCCCCCTTCGGTTTTTGGTTAGAATGAAACATATTGTTCATCATAAGATAATAAAGGTGGATCTGTGGAATATTTGTCTCTATACGGATTGTTCTTAGCTAAAGCACTTACAGTGGTATTGGCTATCGTCGTTCTGGCGGTATTTTGTATCGGATTAGGAGTCCGTAAAACAATGCACAAAGGGGAGTTGAAACTCACTAACCTTGGTGAATTATACAAAGAAAAACAGCGCCAGATGCAGCAGGCTCGCATGAGCGAAGCAGAGCAAAAAATCTGGCAAAAGGCATTGAAAAAACAGGAAAAGGACGAAGCCAAACAGAAAAAAGCGGCTGCCAAGGCAGGTCAAACAGGATTGCAAAAACCGAGCCTTTATGTGCTGGATTTTAAAGGCAGTATGGATGCCCATGAGGTTGACTCTCTCCGTGAAGAAATCAGTGCCATACTGGCGGTGGCAGATAAAAAAGATGAAGTTTTGTTGCGCTTGGAAAGCCCTGGTGGAGTAGTGCATGGTTATGGGTTGGCTGCATCCCAGTTGGCACGCTTACACCAGAAAGAAATACGCCTGACAATTGCTGTGGATAAAGTCGCCGCAAGCGGTGGTTATATGATGGCTTGTGTGGCTGATCGCATTATTGCTGCGCCTTTTGCTATTATCGGCTCCATTGGTGTTGTGGCCCAGTTGCCAAATATTCATCGATTGCTGAAGAAAAATGATATTGATGTTGAGCTGCATACTGCTGGTGAATTCAAGCGCACCCTGACTGTTTTGGGCGAAAATACAGAGCAGGGACGGAAGAAATTCCAGGAAGATTTGAACGAAACGCATAAATTATTTAAATCATTTATTCACCAGCATCGTCCATCATTGGATGTGGAAAAAGTGGCTACGGGTGAATATTGGTATGGGACACAAGCAAAAGAATTTGGTTTGATTGATGATGTGGGCGTCAGTGATGATTTTCTGATCTCACAAATTGAGCATTGCGAAGTCATCGGCGTTAGTTATTCCCGCCGTAAACGTGTTGTCGATCGAGTCATGGGAAGCGCAATGGAAAACATCGATAAATTGTTTATGCGCTGGTGGCAAAGAGGGGAAAAGCCTCTGTTGTAATGATGTATAATGGCAATTAGCTGATATTGAATTAATTGCCATTATAATCGATTAAATTTAATGCGGGTAAATAGAGAACATTTTGTCACTTATTGCCTGCATTAGTATTGATGACAGAACCATTGTGGCAAGATTAATTACCTAATCTACTAAGTGATATTCAGCGGACAATATATGCGCTAAATGTTTAAACATATTAAACACTGCTGTGCTTTTAGCCGTCGGTAATCCATTCTCATCTAAAAAGTATTCACCACGGAATACCAACACTCCTCCTTTTTGTTCCACTCTTTCTGCCCGCATCCCTTGGATGAAATCTTCGTGTTTCCTAATGATTTCATTTGCTTTTTTTAGTAACTGTTCCCGTGTAATGGGCATGGTTTCAGTTTGCATTTATTGTGCTCCTTCCGAAAATAAGTTGTTGCGCATCGTTTTTTATCAGGTAGAGTGTGGGCTTTTCGTCATGCAGATGGAATATTTTGTTTACAACTGTTAAATCATATAATTGCATGGTTTGTGTTGGGATATAAAATACCTTAAATATTTCAAAGGGTTTTGCGCTGAAACAAAAGTACAAGATAAAAATTAGTTGATATCTTGCAAATCTATCGCAATATAAAAAGAGATTTTATTTTATATATCGCAACATAACTCCGTGATTTTCGCCATCTGAATAGAAGATAATTAGGTAAAGGTAACTATGGCTAAAGCTCTTGTTATAGTGGAGTCCCCGGCAAAAGCCAAAACAATCAATAAATATCTGGGGAATGACTACATTGTAAAATCCAGTGTGGGTCATATCCGTGATCTGCCGACAAGTGGGTCAGCAAGTCAAAAGAGTTCAAGCTCATCTACCGATAAGAATAAAAAGAAAGTAAAAAAAGATGAGAAAACAGCGCTGGTAAATCGTATGGGTGTCGATCCATATAATGGTTGGGAAGCAAACTATCAAATTCTACCCGGCAAAGAAAAAGTTGTTGCGGAATTGAAAACGTTGGCTGAAAAATCTGAACATGTTTATCTCGCAACGGATCTCGACCGCGAAGGAGAAGCCATTGCATGGCATTTGCGGGAAATTATTGGTGGGGATGATACTCGTTTCAGTCGAGTCGTGTTTAACGAGATTACCAAGAATGCAATCACTCACGCTTTCGATAAGCCGGGTGAACTGAATATTGACCGGGTCAATGCCCAGCAAGCGCGCCGTTTTATGGATCGCGTTGTAGGTTATATGGTTTCACCGCTATTGTGGAAAAAAGTGGCCAGAGGGTTATCTGCCGGACGGGTTCAATCTGTTGCAGTTCGCCTTGTGGTTGAAAGAGAGCGTGAAATCAAGGCGTTTGTGCCGGAAGAATATTGGCAACTCTATGCGGATTTAATGGCGAAGGGTGAGGTTGCTCTCCATATGGAAGTAACCCATGAAAAGGGAAAACCGTTCAAACCAGTTAATGAGCAGCAAACACTGGCTGCCGTATCTTTGCTTGAAAAGGCGAAATACAAAGTCATTGACCGTGAAGATCGCCCGACGTCCAGTAAACCGAGTGCACCTTTCATTACCTCAACATTGCAACAGGCGGCGAGTACGCGGCTTGGGTTTGGGGTCAAAAAGACCATGATGATGGCGCAACGTTTGTATGAAGCTGGTCATATCACTTATATGCGTACCGACTCAACTAATTTGAGCCAGGATGCGTTGGATATGGTTCGTGGTTATATCAGCGATAATTTCGGTGACAAATATTTGCCGAAAAGTGCCAATGTTTATAGCAGCAAAGAAAATTCTCAAGAAGCTCATGAAGCGATCCGGCCTTCTAATGTCGATGTGATGGCAGAACAGCTAAAAGACATGGAAGCCGATGCTCAAAAATTGTACCAGCTTATTTGGCGCCAATTCATCGCTTGTCAGATGATGCCCGCGAAATATGATTCTACGACACTGACTGTGCAAGCCGGTGAGTTCGAACTGCGTGCAAAAGGGCGCACTTTGCGCTTTGATGGTTGGACAAAAGTGATGCCAGCCTTGCGCAAGGGAGACGAAGATAAAACGTTGCCAGCCGTTGAAATTGGCACTGAACTTAATTTACAGCAGTTGCTTCCAAGTCAGCACTTTACAAAACCTCCGGCTCGTTTCAGTGAAGCCTCTTTGGTTAAAGAGCTTGAAAAGCGCGGCATTGGTCGTCCATCGACATATGCGTCAATTATTTCAACTATCCAAGATCGTGGTTATGTGCGTGTTGAAAACCGTCGCTTCTATGCAGAGAAAATGGGCGAAATCGTCAATGATCGTCTGGAAGAAAATTTCAACGAATTGATGAGCTATGATTTCACTGCGCGAATGGAAGACCAGCTTGATCATGTTGCCAATAATGAAGCGAACTGGAAAGGCGTGCTGGACGAGTTTTTCTCTAATTTCAGTGAACAGCTTGAAGTTGCCAACAAAGATCCGGATGAAGGTGGCATGCGGCCAAATCCGATGGTCATTACTTCGATTTCCTGTCCGACCTGCAATCGCGCCATGGGTATCCGTACAGCGACTACGGGCGTATTTCTCGGTTGCTCCGGCTATGCTCTGTCACCTAAAGAGCGGTGCAAGCAAACAATCAATCTGATCCCAGAAAATGAAATACTGAATATTCTGGAAGGAGAGGATGCGGAAACGAATGCATTGCGTGCCCGCCGGCGCTGTAAAAAATGCGGCACGGCAATGGATAGTTACTTGATTGATAACCAGCGCAAGTTGCATGTCTGCGGTAATAACCCTGCTTGTGATGGCTATGAAGTTGAAGAAGGCGAGTTCCGCATCAAAGGGTATGATGGCCCTATCGTTGAATGTGACAAATGTGGCTCTGAAATGCACCTGAAAATGGGGCGTTTTGGTAAATACATGGGTTGTACAAACGAGGAATGCAAAAATACCCGTAAGATTTTACGTAATGGGGAAGTCGCTCCACCAAAAGAAGATCCGGTTCCATTGCCAGAACTGGCCTGTGAGAAATCGGATGCTTACTTTGTATTGCGTGATGGTGCCGCTGGCGTATTTTTAGCGGCCAATACCTTCCCTAAATCACGGGAAACTCGTGCACCGTTGGTGGAAGAACTTGCTCGTTTCAAAGATCGCTTGCCGGAAAAGTTACGTTATTTAGCCGAAGCACCGGTAGCTGATCCTGAGGGAAATAAAACGGTCGTGCGTTTTAGTCGCAAAACCAAGCAGCAATATGTCTCTTCCGAGAAGAACGGTAAAGCAACCGGATGGACAGCATTTTTTGTTGAGGGTGCTTGGGTAGTAAAAGAGAAGTAATCACTGTAGTGATAAAATGGTGAATTATGCCGCATTTATTGCGGTATAGTTCATGAAGGTAGATTTAGACAGATATTTCTTTTTTTATCAAAAACGTACTCTTTCTTTCTAAAAAGCCAGTCTTCAAGACTGGCTTTTTTTTGCATTTAGGCAGAATCAAAACACAATATATCTGCAACAAGTATTCGATAATAGTTACCCGACCTAATTATTTGTTATATAAATATACAGTAGGTGTTATAGTGGTTATATGCCTGCAGGTCAATATATCATATGGTTATAAGCGAATAACCATTAGAAATATAGAAATTTATTAAACTACAAAACATTCGTACACTATTATTAGGGACAGTGCTGATATGAAACTACAGCAATTACGTTATATTGTAGAGGTGGTTAATCACAACCTGAACGTATCTTCTACAGCGGAAGGATTGTACACCTCTCAACCAGGGATCAGCAAACAAGTCAGGATGCTTGAAGATGAATTGGGTATTCAAATATTTGCGCGCAGTGGCAAACACCTAACACATGTGACTCCGGCTGGTGAAGAAATTGTCCGTATTTCACGTGAGGTTCTGTCAAAAATAGATTCGATTCGTTCTGTCGCCAGTGAACATACCTATCCAGATCGTGGCTCGCTATACATCGCGACGACTCATACACAAGCAAGATATGCGTTGCCCCCTGTCATTAAAGGCTTTATTGAACGTTACCCCAATGTTTCTCTGCATATGCACCAAGGCTCGCCTACTCAAATTGCGGAAGAAGTTTGCAAGGGGAATAGTGACTTTGCAATTGCAACCGAAGCACTTCATCTATACAGCGATTTGATTATGCTGCCTTGTTATCATTGGAACCGTTCTGTCGTGGTAACGAAAGAACACCCTCTTGCCAATAGGCAGAATGTCACTATTGAAGAATTGGCAGAATACCCGATTGTAACCTATACCTTTGGCTTTACTGGGCGTTCTGAGTTGGATGTGGCTTTTGATAGAGCGGGTTTGAAGCCTAAGATAGTATTCACGGCAACGGATGCCGATGTGATTAAAACTTATGTGCGCTTAGGATTAGGGGTAGGTGTCATTGCCAGTATGGCCGTTGAGCCTGTTCAAGACAGTGATTTGGTACGCATTGATATGCGTGATAAATTCAGTTACAGCACAACGAAGATTGGTTTCCGGCGTAGCAGTTTCCTGCGTAGTTATATGTATGATTTCATTTGGCGTTTTGCGCCGCATCTCACCCGAGATGTTGTAGATAAAGCCGTTGCATTACGCTCTAATGAAGAAATCGAAGAAATGTTTAAAGACATTGAACTACCGATTATATAAGCCAGCGGATTAAACTGATTAAATCACCTCCTGAAAATAGGAGGTGATTTTTTTATCTTCTGCCTCTTCCTCTACCTCTGGCCTGAAACGGATTTTGACCTTGTCCTCGCGAACTTGCGGGGCTGGGTGGTGAAAATGAAGATGAACCCGCTGCACTTTGGTCGGAACCGGATGCGGCGCTTTGGCTCATCACAGAATCATAGCTCGGAGGTGGGCCGTATAAGCTGGTAGGGTTATAGGGAGGAGGTGGTTCACGTCGAGATGTCCTGAATCTTGATGAATGCATTGTGCGATGACCTCTCCCTCTGGGTGGCGCCGAAAAAGTGAAGAGAACACTCTGCTCCTGCCAATTCGATGTGCTTGGTATTTGACCAGGAATTTCCCCAGCAGGTATTTCTCCAACAGATATATTGCTACTCACCCCAGTGGATTCAGTGGGAACTGGGCCTGTGGGTGTATTTTGTACTGCGGGTGTCACAAGATCATAGTTATTGATTACACGCTGGAAAGTTTCTTTTGCTTTGGTGGGGTCAGGCTCATACTTCAAGTGGATTAAAATATCGTCTTTATATATTTTTTTGGTTATGTTTTCTTTATGTTTCGACAGAACATATCCATCAGCACTTTTTTTGAATCCCATACACGTTAGCCTGATATTAGTAACTGAATCAGGTTCTTGGCCGTCTAAAGGTTTTAATCTATTGATGTCATTGATTTTTATTTTTAGCGAAAGAACTCTATTGAACGCTGTGTATTCTGTTATTAAATTTCTTTTATCTAAAAAACTAAAATAATTGGTTAAGGGGTATTTTTCACAATCCATATTACCTATATGAACGCATCCCGTTAGCAAGGCAATCGTAATTCTTAGCCCACCATCGTTACTTGCAATCTTTCTGCATTCACCCTTTTATAGTCGAAAACGGATAAGTAACAATAAAACACCAAGAAGATTGACGCAGATGTGACCTTGGTATTTGTGCAAATACTAGACTTTATCTACCTAATCTCATGAAACAACAAGCGAATAATTCTTAACAATCGGGAAAAGGGTTAAATTTATGCTAGCGGATCCCAGTTTGGTAGGCATAAGCATTAGGAAAACATACACTGGCCAAAACATGAAAGGGCATGGAGAGAGGCGCTTCAGAATTTTGAAACGCCTCATTGATGGTTGTCAATTAGAGGTTGGTTTAAATTCACCACTGAAAAAGCTATCGGAATCTTCTATTGAAGATATTTTGTGCTTAAGGATGAAGTTATTAAAAGCGGTTTTTATTTGGGGATCTTCCAACGCTTGATAATCAAACAATGCAACGCAGGAAGTGTAAGTAAACGCAACATTGACATTTTTATTGGAAGCACAATTTGATGTCATTTCCGAATTACTTTTATCAAAATCAATTTTATACAGTTTTATTTTAGGGATGTATATGACTTGCCCATCCATACCGACGGCTTCAATCACACTGGCTAACGTTAGAGTAGAATAATAGTCATCATTTTGTTCCAATCCCATCCTGATGGCATCGCCTTGTTTTTGCAAAAAATTAGCAAAACTTTTCATTCCGGGTGAATGGGTACTCAATACAATATCCATGATGAGCTGAAGTAAATTTGCCGCAATGGAAACACCTACCATGTCATGGTGGTAGGTTTGAGTTTCAATATTCTTGATGCTCATCAGTGGCAATTTCGCGATGACATCACTCCAGAATTGAATATCGGTTTTAAATTGTTTTCCATGAGCATCTGTATATTTGGTTATATAGTCAGTGGCAATTGAGGAAAGTGCTACCTGTGTTTTTTTGATATGGTCTAATTGCTGTATGACCTGAGATTTATCAGTAAGTTGTGATGTTATGACAAACTGGATAAGGCCATCTGTATCACTGAACTGATAATCCTCCAAAGAATATTTTTTATTCTTATTAAATTTAAATTCCGTGGAAAAAAATTGGTCAGCTTGCTGTATATGACTTAAATAATCTTTGTGTGTTTTGTCTGTCTTTATATCCATAGTTGATTCTCCAATTTGTGATTAACCCATCAAAGAATTTGAATACATTTCTCAATATTCAAATCAAAGACTAAGGTTCTTAGCAACAAATATCGCCGGATGTTTTGCCTATTTATTCACTACGAATAAAACACAACTAATTTTGAATTGTCATCAATAAATTTTATCAATAAGTGAGGTTTTACAGGCGGTTAGCAAAATGTGTGATCGCTGAACAACAAATGTTTTTTTATATGTTATGTTTAATAGTGTAGTTAACCATAATAAGAAAAGGAGGAGTTATGTCGTTTAATTTAAAAACGGACTGTGCTTCAACTCTATTGATCAATAGTCAATCGATCAATGGCGAACCGATTAGTAGTAAAACCTACCACTATTACAGCTTACCTCTGTTATCCGAAAAACTGGGTGAAATCTCCCGCTTACCAAAATCCCTTAAAGTTCTGCTTGAAAACCTTCTTCGCAATATTGATGGTGAATCTGTTGTGGAAGATGATTTGAAAGCGCTGGTGGGGTGGCAGAAAAGCGGTCATGCAGACAGAGAAATCGCCTATCGTCCTGCCCGTGTTTTAATGCAGGATTTTACAGGTGTTCCGGCGGTGGTAGATCTGGCTGCTATGCGAGAAGCGGTATTGAGGCTCGGTGGAAATGTAGAACAAGTGAATCCACTATCTCCGGTTGATCTCGTCATAGATCACTCCGTGATGGTAGATAAGTTTGGTACAGATAAAGCATTTGAAGAAAATGTTCAGATTGAAATGGAACGTAACTATGAACGTTACCTGTTCCTGCGTTGGGGGCAAAAAGCCTTTAACCGTTTTCGTGTTGTGCCGCCGGGAACAGGGATTTGCCATCAGGTCAATCTCGAATATTTGGGCAAGGCAGTTTGGTATGAAAATAAAGATGGCAAAAATTTTGCCTATCCTGACACATTAGTCGGAACAGATTCCCATACCACGATGATTAATGGCTTGGGCGTTCTTGGCTGGGGCGTCGGCGGCATTGAAGCTGAAGCTGCCATGTTAGGGCAGCCTGTTTCCATGCTGATCCCGGATGTTGTTGGTTTTAAATTAACGGGTAAATTACGGGAAGGGATCACTGCGACGGATTTGGTACTGACTGTAACCCAAATGCTGCGCAAGCATGGCGTTGTAGGCAAATTTGTCGAGTTCTATGGTGATGGATTATCAGATTTACCCTTGGCGGATAGAGCAACCATTGCCAATATGTCGCCAGAATATGGTGCCACATGCGGGTTTTTCCCGGTGGATGACATTACATTAAGCTACATGCGCTTAACCGGACGCCATGAAGAAGAAATTGCTTTGGTGGAGGCTTATAGCAAAACTCAGGGATTATGGCGTAACGCAGGGGATGAACCTGTTTTCACCAGCAATCTTGAACTGGATATGTCAACGGTAGAAGCCAGCTTGGCCGGGCCAAAACGTCCACAGGATAGAGTTGCGCTGGGGAATGTCCCACAAGCATTCCAATCTGCCATTGAACTGGATATTCATAAAGCACAGGCTCATTCATCTGAAGTATCTGTCACTTTGGATGGACAGACTTTTTCCTTGCAAGATGGCGCAGTCGTTATCGCTGCCATTACCTCATGTACCAATACTTCTAACCCCAGTGTCTTAATGACAGCAGGGTTACTTGCCAAAAAAGCGATTGAAAAAGGGTTACAGCGCCAGCCGTGGGTTAAAACCTCACTGGCTCCGGGTTCAAAAGTAGTGACTGATTACCTTAACTTGGCCGGTTTCATGCCATATTTGGAACAATTAGGTTTCAATTTGGTGGGATACGGTTGCACAACTTGTATCGGTAACTCAGGCCCATTGCCCGATCCCATTGAAGCGGCAATTAAGCAATCTGATCTGACTGTAGGTGCAGTACTGTCTGGTAACCGAAATTTCGAAGGGCGCATTCATCCCTTGGTGAAAACGAACTGGCTGGCATCACCTCCGCTCGTGATCGCGTATGCGCTTTCCGGCAGTATGAAGAAAGATCTGACTCGTGAACCTATCGGGAAAGACCAGCAGGGCAATGATGTTTACCTGCGGGATATCTGGCCCAATAGTCAGGAAGTTGCAGAAGCCGTTGAGAAAGTTAAAACGGAGATGTTCCATAAAGAATACAATGCGGTATTTGATGGGGATGAGAGCTGGCAATCTTTGAGTGTAGAAAGTTCAGCAACTTATTCCTGGCAACCGGATTCAACCTATATTCGCCATCCGCCATTTTTTAGTGATATGACGGTTGAACCTACGCCGGTAACAGATGTTCATCAGGCTCGCATATTGGCTATATTGGGAGATTCGGTTACAACGGATCATATCTCTCCAGCGGGAAACATCAAAGCAGATAGCCCCGCAGGGCGTTATTTGCAAGAGCATGGCGTTACCCCAAAAGATTTTAACTCTTATGGTTCAAGGCGTGGTAACCATGAAGTCATGATGAGGGGAACATTTGCCAATATTCGCATTCGCAATGAAATGGTGCCTGGTGTTGAAGGGGGATATACCCGTCACATTCCGTCACAATCCCAGCTTGCCATTTATGATGCAGCTATGCGTTATCAAGAGGAAAAGACACCACTAATTATTATTGCGGGCAAAGAGTACGGTTCAGGTTCAAGCCGTGACTGGGCAGCAAAAGGAACAAGATTATTGGGTGTTCGGGCGGTAATAGCGGAATCTTTCGAGCGGATCCATCGTTCTAATCTAATCGGCATGGGTGTATTGCCACTGGAGTTCCCCCAGGGTACCAGTCGTAAGACATTAAATCTGACAGGAGACGAACAAATTGATATCGCAGGATTGGGCGATATTAAACCTGGGCAGACGATTCCGGTGAAAATCATTTACACCAATGGACAAGAAATTATGGTCGATACTCGTTGCCGTATTGATACTGGCACAGAACTGGCTTATTTCTATAACGGTGGTATTTTACATTACGTCATTCGTAATATGCTCAAATAAGATAGTTATGATGAAATAAATTATCTTCGGAAAGAAAAGCTGCGCCCACACCGACGCAGTTTTTCTTGTTTTGTAGAGAAGAATTGTTGCAGAGATTAAAAGATAAAACCGATATCATTTAACTCTATTCCGGAATAAACCAACCAATCATAAAAGGCTGCTTATTTAAGCAACATATGCCCCATTCTGCTGGCTTTGGTGTCCAGATAGTAAGCATTTTTAGGGTTGCGCCCAACAATCAACGGCACTCGTTCTACAATATTTATGCCGGCTTCTACCATAATCTCAACTTTTTTAGGATTATTGGTCAAAAGACGAATCGCATTGATATTTAACAACTTATACATGTCTGAGCAAAGGGTGAAATCCCTTTCATCAGCCGCGAAACCTAATTGATGATTGGCTTCAACGGTATCAATACCCTGATCTTGTAAAGCATAAGCGCGGATTTTATTCAGCAAGCCAATATTTCGGCCTTCCTGGCGGTGATACAGCAGAACACCTCGGCCTTCTTTACTAATTTGTGTTAATGCTGCTTCTAATTGAAAACCACAATCACACCTTAAGCTGAATAAAGCATCTCCGGTGAGACATTCTGAATGGATCCGCGATAATACGGGGTTTTCGCCAGAAATATCACCAAAAACAAGGGCAACATGATCACGACCTGTTGCGATTTCCTCAAACCCAATCATCAAAAACTCGCCCCAGGGCGTAGGTAACTTCGCTTCAGCTACTCGTTTTAGCTGCATTTTAGTATTCATATATTGATTTGACTCGTTATAAATATTGCGATACTCAGAACAAGATCGGTTGATACATCAGCTAAAAATATAGAAAATTTTTCTCTGATTACAACGCATGCACGCCGGCGCATTATAACAGAATTTATTAAAATGAATGAATATCTGTCTTATAGATTTCAAGCCTCAATATAAGAATATTAACATGCTAAACTGTAAGCATATTTTTGTGGTTATGCTGCGCTATATTTTTTATGTTTTATGGAAAAGCATTGAACAGAACCATTGCAGAAAAAGTAAAGATTGGGCGCAAACAAGTAGAATAGCATCACAAAAAGGAGGAAATCGGCACTTGGTGCAATAAATTGCTTCCTTTGCGTAGTCGAGAAATGCTAATTTAACACGCCACTATGTCTGTTATTTGGCATAACTAATCAGTAACAATAGATAACAGGAAAAAATGTGAAATATTTTTTGATATTATTGCTGGCTCTGGTTGTTTTTGTTATTTCAGTGACATTAGGATCGAACAACAATCAGATAGTGACATTCAATTATTTGATCGCCAAAGGGGATTATTCGGTATCTACACTATTGGCGGTGCTATTCGGTGTTGGTTTTGCTCTTGGTTGGGGAGTTTGTGGGGCATTTTATCTGCGTACCCGCCTTTCACTGCAACGGGCAAAGCGTAAAATTAAGCGCTTGGAAACCCAGTTGGAACAACCATCTGAGTCATCCCTGAAAACCACATCGACTGTAGCCTTAAACAAGGAATAATTCTTCATGTTAGAGCTGTTGTTTCTGTTGCTTCCTATTGCTGCCGCCTATGGTTGGTACATGGGGCGCAGAAGTGCTCAACAAGATAAACAGCAATCCGCTGACCGTCTTGCACGTGAATATGTTGATGGGGTTAACTTTTTACTTTCCAATCAGCAGGATAAAGCAGTAGATTTATTCCTTGATATGCTGAAAGAAGATAGCTCTGCATTTGAGGCTCATCTGACATTGGGGAATTTGTTCCGTTCCCGGGGTGAGGTTGAAAGAGCTATTCGTATCCATCAATCATTGATGGAGAGTGCGTCACTGACATTTGAGCAGCGTTTACTCGCCATCCAGCAATTGGGGCGAGATTATATGGCTGCCGGGGTTTATGATCGCGCTGAAAACATGTTCGTTCAGCTGGTGGATGAAACTGACTTCCGCGAAAATGCGTTCAATTCTTTGCTAACCATCTACCAATCTACCAGTGATTGGAATAAAGCCATTGATGTTGCTGAAAAATTAGTAAAATTGGGCAAGCACCATTTTAGGGAAGAAATTGCTCATTTTTATTGTGAGTTAGCATTGCAATGCATGGGAAATGATGATTTTTCCGACGCTATCGGGCACCTGAATAAAGCTGCGCAGGCAGACAAAAATTGTGCGCGTGTCTCAATTATGTTTGGCCGCATTTATATGGCCAAGAATGAATATGCTAAAGCCATTGATGCATTGAAACGTGTTCTGGAGCAGGATAAAGAACTTATCAGTGAATCTCTATCGATGCTGCAAGAGTGTTATCAGCATCTGTCACAATCGGATGAGTGGGAAGCATTTGTACAACGCTGCGTGGAAGAAAAGTGTGGCGCAATAGCCGAACTTCATATGGCTGACATTATTGAAAGGAAAGAAGGGCGAGATATTGCCCAAAACTTCATTAATCGTCAGTTGGAGCGCCATCCAACCATGAAATTATTTTACCGCTTGATGGATTACCATTTAGCGGATGCGGAAGAAGGGCGAGCTAAAGAAAGTTTGATCTTGCTGCGCAATATGGTAGGCGAACAAATCCGTACAAAACCTGATTATCGATGCCATAAATGTGGGTTTACTTCCCGTGCGCTATATTGGCATTGCCCATCCTGCCGCTCATGGGACTCCATTAAACCGATTCGAGGTTTAGATGGTCAGTGACACTGTCACTTATGCCGGTATTCTATATTGGCAATTCATCGTGTTAATTCAGCGCATGGTTATTAATCCACAAAAAAATTTTAAACTACAGATAGCCTTAATGCATGTTAATTACAACATGCTTCTTTTCATTAGTATTTTCATTAATATTAGTAATGCAAGTCCATTGGTAAATCGAAGGATATAAAGATGACTTCCCATACAGCCCAAATTTTAGACAAACGGATTGACTCGCCTGTTATTGTTGCATTGGATTACGATAATCAACATGCAGCACTGGAATTTGTCGACAAAATTGACCCGCAATCTTGCCGTCTAAAAGTGGGAAAAGAGATGTTTACGCTGTATGGCCCGCAATTTGTACAGGCGCTGCATCAACGTGGTTTTGACGTATTTTTAGACCTTAAGTTTCATGATATTCCCAATACCACGGCAAGAGCCGTAGCAGCAGCAGCTGAATTGGGCGTTTGGATGGTTAACGTTCATGCGAGTGGTGGCGCAAGAATGATGACCGCTGCCAAAGAAGCGTTATTGTCCTATGGTAAAGACTCACCATTGTTGATAGCGGTTACCGTGTTGACCAGCATGGAACAATCTGATTTATCGGGTATTGGTGTTGATGTGACTCCGGCACAACATGCTGAGCGTTTGGCGTTATTGACAAAACAGTGTGGTCTGGATGGTGTCGTTTGCTCGGCCCATGAAGCACAGCAATTAAAGTCTGTGTGTGGTAAGGAATTTCAGCTTGTTACCCCTGGGATCCGCCCGGAAGGCTCAGATGCGGGTGATCAACGCCGAATTATGACACCACCTCAAGCGGTTAAAGCAGGGGTAGATTATATGGTGATCGGGCGCCCGATTACCCGTGCGGAAAATCCGTCTTTGGCACTACAGCAGATCAATCAATCTATCAGGAACATGCATGGATAATAACTCTCGTTTGGTTTATTCGACAGATACTGGTCGTATCCAAGAAGAAAAAATTAAACCTGTACGCCCGAAAGGTGATGGTATTGTACGGATCCGACGCCAAACCAGTGGGCGTAAGGGCAAAGGAGTTTGTATCATTACAGGCATCGACGCGGATGATCAAGAACTCGCTAAGTTAGCAGCAGAATTGAAGAAAAAATGCGGCTGTGGTGGCTCTGTAAAAGAGGGCGAAATTGAAATCCAAGGCGATAAACGCGATTTGTTGAAGCAATTATTGGAAGCAAAAGGTATGAAGGTGAAATTGGCGGGTGGCTAAGCCTAGCTTCCTATTGCTTCCTTAAATAAAACAGACAAGCCAGACACTGCAAATAAGTAGTCTGGCTTTTTAATTGAATTAATTTCTTTTGCCTTGGATCATGATGCGTGCCGCATCGGCTAAAACATCAGGTCTTGCGCTGGCTTCGGGGTTATTGGGCTGAGTAAAGTAAGTCACTAAAACCAGAGGGCTGCGTTTATTGTCTGGCCAAATGACGGCAATATCATTTGTTGTGCCATAGCTACAACGCCCGGTTTTATCCCCTACAATCCAATTGGCTGGTACTCCGGCACGAATGCTGGCGTGGCCCGTAGTATTTCCTTTTAACCATTCGGCCAATTGAGCGCGCTGTTCAGAAGCAAGGGCATTTCCCAGAGTCAAATTGTATAAACTGTCTGCCATAGCTTGCGGCGTGGAAGTATCTCGTTTATCACCCGGTTCGGCGGTATTTAGTTCTGGTTCCTTACGATCGAGACGAAAATGATTGTCACCGATAGCACGGGCAAATGCAGTGATTTCATGTGGGCCGCCTAGCTGGTTAAGCAGCAGATTCATGGCGGTATTGTCACTGTATTGCAGTGTTGCAGCGCTCAGTTCACCCAAGGTCATGGACTGTATTCAACAAGTGCCGATTGTTGATAATTGACTCTTTTGCTCAATAAACTCTCATCCTTTTCATTTTGTTTTAGCAAAGCAGATGCAACCATAAATTTACTGGTGCTGCATAGCGGAAAACGTTCATTGCCACGATAGGTAATAGTGGAATGATCCGCTGTATCTATCAAGACCGCCCCCAAACGACCATTAGCGTTTTTCTCTAATACTGAAAGTTGAGCGATGATCTGATTTTTGTTGGATACATTACTCGGATGAGAAGTTGTATTTTGGGTACTGTTGGGGTTATTAGCTGCATAGACAGGGGAAATGTTTAGGCTGCTAATCAGAGGAAAAAACAGAGTGGTAAGCGTGGCTAATTTGAATACAGAAGTGCGCATATGGGTATCCTAAATCGTCATTACAAAACTGCCGCCTATAAATGGCGGCAGTTTCATAGTGTTATATATAGTAATTTTAACGATTAACTTACAGGGCGGGCTACGATATTGCGGGTTTCCATTCTGACTTCTTCAATGCGGACATTGATGATGTCATTCAATTGGTGAGCGGTTTCACCCTTAATCAACACGGAACCTGTTTCCTGACTGCATTGTAATTCATCACGAACAGCATGCAGGAATGGCCCAGGAATAAAAGCAACGGCGCCATTATCAACCAAACGGACACGCAACCCACCGCGAGTGATATCAATAATCTCTGCCGGGAATGTTTTATCTGTCCCTGCATGAGGATGAAGGAAACGAGCGTAGAGCCAATCACCGACATCACGCTCTGCCAGGCGATTTGCCCGCTTGCGATCTGCCAATTGCAGGCAGATTTCTTCGCTTGGTTTTTCTGCATCGGTTTGTTGAATAATCGCTTTTAACAGGCGATGGTTGATAATATCGCTGTATTTACGGATAGGAGATGTCCACGTTGCATAAGCATCAAAACCCAACCCAAAATGTGGGCCTGGTTCCGTTTTTATCTCTGCAAACGTTTGGAAACGGCGGATACGGCTATCGAGGAATTGCGTTGGTTGTTTATCCAATTCACGACGCAATTCACAGAACCCTTGCAATTGCAGTAAGGCTTCAGCATTAGCATCAACGCCATGCTCTTTAAGCGTTTCAACAACCTGCTCAACTTGAGTCGCTTCAAAACCTGTATGGACGTTATAAACACCAAAGCCTAATTTTTCACGCAACACTTTGGCTGCACACAGGTTTGCCGTGATCATCGCCTCTTCAACAATGCGGTTGGCAGAGCGGCGTTGTTCAATAACGATATCAACAACATTGCCACCATCATCAAGAATAAAGCGGTAATCTGGACGCTCTTTGAAAACCAGAGCATGTTGATGGCGCCAATTGTTACGGCGGTCACACATTTCTTTCAAGAGCGTGATTTGTGTCGTAACGGCTTCTGATTCTGGCTTCCAGCCTTCTTTAGACTCCAGCCAATCAGAAACTTCGTCATAAACCAGTTTGAATTTTGATTCGACCCAAGCCGCAAAAAACTGAATATCATCGCCCAATTGACCATCTTCCAGAACTGACACCTGACAAACCAGGGCAGGGCGGCGAACATTCGGACGCAGAGAACACAAGTCATCTGACAGTTCACGGGGAAGCATCGGGATATTGAAGCCCGGCAAATAGTTGGTGAAGCAGCGCTGATAGGCAATTTTATCCAATTCACTGCCAGCCTTGATATAAGCGGTAGGGTCGGCAATGGCAATGGAAAGCTTCAGGCTGCCATCATCATTTTTGCTGATGTGGAGAGCATCGTCCATATCTTCGGTTGTTGCACTATCGATAGTGACAAAGTCGAGGGCTGTGAGGTCAACACGTTGGATTGTTGTATCATCTAGCTGGCATTCAGTCATTTCTGGTGCGCTGCGCTCCAGGCTGTGACGAGTTAATGTCACCCACCAAGGAGCATAGTGGTCATCACCTTTGGTGATATAGCCCGTGATTTCAGCATGGAAACCGCGATCCCCTTTCAATGGGTGCCGGCGCATTTCAGCTACGGCCCAATCGCCATTTTCGAAAGCATGGGTTACTTGGCTGGTTGGACGGCAAGGAATAGTGTCTTTTAATAGCGGGTGGTCAGGAATAATCCATAGTCGGTTATCGTTTTCTTTCTTTTGGATCCTTCCTACAAAACGGGTCAGAAATGGTTCAATCAGAGTTTCTGGTTCGGCAATCTCTTTATCTTTGTCAGTATGAATGGCAGCGGTAATCCGATCTCCGTGCATCACTTTTTTCATCTGGGGCGGTGGAATGAAGTAACTTTTTTGACCATCAACTTCTAAAAATCCAAAGCCTTTCTCAGTACCTTTGACTAAACCTTCTACTCGCAGGGTTTGAGAGTGAAGTTGCTGTTTTAGCTGCGCAAGCAGCGGATTATTTTGAAACATAATATCTGAGGAGTGTGGAGTTATTATCAGTAATTTTAGATAACAGTTTTACGCGAATCGGGAGTGTGGAGCAAGTAACATCTTATCAAAACAGGAAAAACTGTGTGGTAAGCATAATAATTGAGCATTTAAAGTTGATTATTTCACGGTATCAAAACATTGTCGTTTTAGTTACAACATACTTATACAATTTAAAAACAACGCTCACTTAACCTCTTGTGCAAAAAACCTCAAAAACAACAATTCTAAAAGGGGAGATATTAAAGGCACTTTATCTTTTATAGATAAGTGAATTTAATTTTTAAGGGGTATATTTGAATGTAATAGCTGCCAAAAGGGGGGATGGTATGCGTCGAGTCGTTTTTCAGCCTATCTCCTATGAATGTTGACAAGAGACAGGCTGTTGGAAGCTATGGTTGATGGGGGCGAAAATTATTTGTCTATATCCCCGTCATTTTTCAAGTTATCTCCTTGTTGGCGGCTTTTGTGCTGGTTAGGGAAATCCGTTTCCTTGCCGCGGTAATGCAACTCAAAATTCATAGGATATAGAAGAGAGTTATCGACTATTACTCAGTTTTTTCCGTGTACTCACAAAGGTCTTCAATAATGCAGGAGCCGCAACGGGGTTTACGGGCAATACAGGTATATCGACCGTGCAAAATCAGCCAATGGTGGCAATCCACTTTAAATTCAGCCGGCACAACCTTTAATAAGTTTTTTTCAACTTCATCAACGTTCTTACCTGGTGCGAACCGAGTTCGATTACTGACACGGAAGATATGTGTATCAACCGCGATAGTTGGCCAGCCGAAAGCTGTATTCAGCACGACATTTGCGGTCTTGCGACCAACACCCGGCAGGGCTTCCAAGGCTGCGCGATCTTCCGGCACTTCTCCTCCGTGTTTTTCCAGCAAAATACGGCAGGTTTTAATGACATTTTCAGCTTTGGTATTATATAGCCCGATAGTTTTTATATATTCTTTCAATCCCTCAACCCCAAGATCCAAAATCGCCTTTGGGGTATTGGCCATAGGATACAGTTTTGCTGTGGCCTTATTCACACTGACATCTGTAGCTTGCGCAGAGAGCAGTACGGAAATCAGTAGCTCAAAAGGGGAGTTAAAAACCAACTCAGTTGTTGGGTGCGGATTGTTATCCCGCAAGCGGGTTAAGATTTCGACCCGTTTTTGTTGATTCATATCTGTTACACCCTCAGCTTCTTGTAATTTGGCTTCCACAGCCTTTTTCAATATTGTATCGACGCTCTTTATTTTCTGAGCGATTTTTGAGACGTTCATCAATGATATGTTTTGCTGCCAGCATCAATCCCAAACCGATGAATGCCCCGGGAGGCAAGATAGCGAGCAAGAAGGGAGAATCCATGTGAACAATTTCAATGCGCAATGACTGAGCCCAATGGCCCAATAACAAATCTGCACCATCAAAAATAGTACCATTGCCTAAAATTTCCCGCATCGCGCCCAAGACAAATAAAGCAAAAGTCGCTCCCAGTCCCATGGCCAGCCCATCAATTGCAGAATTATAGATGGTGTTTTTAGATGCGTAGGCTTCTGCTCGACCAATGACGATGCAGTTAGTGACAATGAGTGGAATAAAGATCCCCAATGATTCATATAGCCCAAACGCGAAAGCATTTATTAACATCTGAACAGTACTGACAACCGATGCTATGATCATGACATAAATTGGGATGCGAATTTCATGTGGAACCCAGCGGCGCAAAGCGGATACGGCGATATTGGTGCTCAATAAAACCAGCGTTGTCGCCAATCCCAACCCAAGTGCGTTGGTTGCGGTGGAAGAAACTGCAAGCAGGGGGCAGAGGCCCAAAAGTTGCACTAACGCGGAATTGTTCTTCCATATCCCTTGAATAAATAGGTCTTTTGTTTCGTTCATGATTATTTCGCCCCACAAACTGGAAGTGAAGAAAGTTGTGCTGGTACAGTTTCTAAATACAGAGCGGTGCGTTTCACCGAGTTAACAACAGCACGAGGAGTAATAGTGGCTCCCGTGAATTGGTCAAATTGCCCCCCGTCTTTTTTGACAGCCCAATTGTGGTCATCTGGAGATGAAATTTTTTTGCCGGAAAAAGCATAGATCCAATTGGAAATACGGGTATCAATTTTATCTCCCAGCCCTGGTGTTTCATGATGTTCAGTCACCCGAACCCCCAGCACATCACCAGAGAAATCAGCGCCCACCAGTAATTGAATTGCACCTGAATAACCATCAGGCGCGGTGCTTTCCAGAGCGGCAGCAACAGGCGTTCCATCTTTACGGGCAAGATAAAGTCGATGAGGTTGTATGTTGCCGAGGGCTTTATCTGTTACCAAGTAACATTCATCCTGCATTTGATTATCATAAAAAGCAGGCGGAACAACTTGATCCAATAATATTTTATGCTGTAAGGCTGCTTGTTCGTCAATTCGGTCTTTCGTCAATGAATAAACAATGGCAGTTAATCCCGTTGTGCACGCAGCAAAAATTGCGAGAGTGATACCGTGGCGTCGCATAGTTTCTAACATAGCACTTTCCCTTCCTTAGTTATGACCGTAAGCACGGGGCTGTGTGTAATGATCAATCAATGGTACGCAGATATTTGCCAGTAACACAGCAAAGGCTACGGCATCTGGGTAGCCGCCATAAACACGGATAACCCAAATCAAGCTCCCAATAATGGCACCATAAATCAGACGTCCTCTTGGGGTTGTTGAGGCACTGACAGGATCTGTTGCAATGAAGAACGCGCCTAACATGGTTGCGCCCGAAAAAAGTTGCAACAAAGGAGGTGAATAGCGAGTGGGATCAATAAGCCAGCTCAGCAATGCACAAAAGCCCAATGATAAAATAAATGCGGTTGGGATCTGCCAGCTAATGACTTTGCGATTAATCATAATCAGCCCGCCAATCAGATAGGCGACATTGACCCATTGCCAGCCGATGCCGACTAGAACACCTTGTAAGATAGGTTGTTGCAATACTTCATGGATATCGTGGGTCAACCTGCCAGTTTTGAAGCTATCTAATGGTGTTGCTTGGCTTAAGCCATCAACACCTTGTTGTAATTGCAGCAAGGTGGAACCATCGGGCGAATGCCCTGTGAAGATAACCATTAAGCTATCCAGAGGCGTTAGGGTGAACATTTGTAAGGATGCAGGGGGTATCCAACTGGTCATCTGCACAGGAAATGAAATAAGCAAAACAACATAACCCACCATTGCTGGGTTAAATGGGTTTTGCCCAAGTCCGCCATATAGGTGCTTGGCAATAACGATAGCAAAAAATGTTCCAAGTACAATTAACCACCACGGTGCAAGCGGCGGCAAGCTAATTCCCAGCAATAACCCGGTAACCAAGGCCGAATTATCTTTAAGATAGGGAATGATTAATTGTTTTTTCAGCGCAATAACAGCGGATTCAGTGAGTAATGCTGTCATGATTGCCAACAAGATTTGGAACAAGGTTCCATAGCCAAATAGATACGTTTGCACCGCAATGCCGGGTATTGCAGCTAACACCACCCAGAACATGATTTGGCTGGTGCTTTTTTTATTATGTGTAAAAGGCGAACTTGCGACTTTTAACAGGGAATTGTCAGTTGTTACTGGCCTAAATTTCATCGTTCAATGTCACTATTCTGTTGGAATTTTTTGTTGTTCTTGTGCCACTTTTTTGGCCTTAACGCGGGCGATGGC